>NZ_JACJSA010000005.1:300000-411784 GCF_014697545.1 Oscillatoria sp. FACHB-1407
TTTTGTTTCCTGGAAATCTCCCAAAAGCCCGGCGACTGAATTGGCGGCTATTGGAGCGAAGCCCGCGTAGCTTTGACTGCGAGGTTAAATCGGTGGCGACCCCTGCTACGCGACGGTCTTTTTGACCCAGTCGGAATCGGTCTGCCCTTCTCTCAACATACAAGGCGGACTGAGGTTTGAACCTGCGTAGGCATGTTTTGTTCTGGTAGCGTTCGGCTGAGGCTCACGCCGAAGTCTGCGGTTTTAACCGTCAATCCCCTAACCGTCAGATGCACCCCTGACATGGGGAAAGCTTCCTGACTCACCTCCACCCCATCAAATGTGACTACGGTTTTAACCGCCAAAATTCTGGTTCCGAACTTGTCCTCATCAATAAGCTGGGCTGGCTAACCAGGAAATCGCCGCTCCCAGCAATGACCCGGCAAAGACTTGAACCGGGGTATGTCCGAGCAATTCCTTCAGGCGATCTTCGTTAATTGAGCTATCGTGAAACAGTTCATCGACGATCTGGTTCAGCAGTCGTGCTTGCTTGCCAGCCGCTTGCCGGACACCCGCCGCATCATACATAACGATTACCGCAAAAATGATGGCGATCGCAAACTCTGAGGTTTCCCAACCTACAGTTTGCCCGACACCAAAGGCAAGAGAAGTCACCAACGCCGAATGGGCACTGGGCATTCCTCCCGTCTCAACCAGGGTACGAAAGTTAACCTTGCCATGACGGACTAATTCAACGACGACTTTGAGAACCTGAGCAATAATACAGGCAATCAATGCAACCAAAAGGACATGGTTGTCGAGGATATGGCTAATGTCCTGCATAGGAGTTGTTTGTTTTTAATGGGTGCGAGCGGTAATAAAGTCAGCGATCGCCATGAGTGGGAGAGCTTTGTCTCCAAACCCCTCTAACTGTGCTTTTGCATCGGTCACTAGCTGATTTGCCTGACGTTTTGATTCATCAATGCCCCAAAAGCTCGGATAGGTCGCTTTCTGCGCTTGCAGGTCTTTACCAGCCGTCTTTCCTAGCTCTTCCTGGGTTGCCGTAATATCCAACACATCATCCACAATTTGAAAGGCAAGTCCAATATCTTGAGCGTAAGCCGACAGGCGTTGTTGGTCTAACTCCGATGCTCCGGCTAGAATTGCCCCACACACCACCGAAGCCTCCAACAGTGCCCCCGTTTTGTGACGATGAATAAAATTAAGCGTCTCCAGCGACACATTCGGATTGCCTTCAGAGTCTAAGTCAACGACCTGACCACCGACTAACCCGGCAGCACCAACCGCTTTACCCAGGTGAGCAATCACCTTGAGAACGCGATCGGCAGGTACTCCACGCGTTTGAGCCGCGATGAATTCAAACGCATACGCCAACAAGCCGTCCCCTGCCAGAATTGCGATATCTTCCCCATAGACCTTGTGGTTCGTAAGCTTGCCACGACGATAGTCATCATTGTCCATAGCAGGCAAATCATCGTGGATCAACGACATCGTATGAATCATCTCCAGCGCACAGGCAGTCGGCAGTGCCATCTCAGTGGTGCCACCCACCAACTCACAAGTCGCCAGACAAAGGATGGGGCGTAGTCGCTTGCCACCCGCCAATAAGGAATAGCGCATTGACTCATAAATCTTGTCAGGATAGACGATCGCAATCGACTGGTCTAAAGCTGACTCTACTGTGACTTGACGCTGGGCAAGATAGGTTGACAGGTCAAACGTTGACACTGAGGGTATTGAGTCTGTTACTGCTGTTCCTTGATGCTGTGTCGTCATATCCTCACCACTATTTCAAACTCTGCTTCAAACTCTGCGCTTCGGGTTAACCAAGACAAGCGGCTGCAAATCGCTTTATAAGTTTCCATAATCGCATGTCTGCTACAGCCGTTGACGATAACTCCACACTGTATTGTGTAACAGCATGGTTACAGTCATCGGCCCAACTCCACCTGGAACTGGAGTAATCCATCGCGCCACAGCTTTGACCGCATCAAAATCAACATCACCTACCAAACGGCTGCCCTGCTCCTCACTCAGCCGATTGGTGCCAACATCAATCACCGCTGCACCAGGTTTCACCATATCAACAGTCACTAACCCAGGACGCCCTGCGGCAGCTACTAAAATATCGGCAGTTCGAGTAATACTTCCTAAGTCAGGAGTCCGAGAGTGAGCAATGGTCACCGTCGCATCCGCGGCTAGCAGCATCATAGCTAGAGGCTTACCCACCAAGCTGCTACGCCCAATGATAACAGCCTGTTTCCCTGACGTCTCAATGTTGTATTCCTTGAGCAAGCGCATCACCCCTGCCGGGGTACAACTCCGCAGCCCTTGCTCTCCTCGCAACAATCGCCCCATGTTGAGCGGGTGTAAGCCATCTGCATCCTTATCTGGATCAATGTGGTTAAGCAATACGGATGCGTCTAGATGATCGGGAAGGGGCAACTGCACTAAGATGCCATCGACGTTGTCGTTGTGATTAAGATCAGAGATGACCTGTTTCAACTCGGCTTCACTGGTCATTGTGGGGAAATGTTGTCCAAACGAGTTGATACCGACTTTGGCACAGGCTCGCTCCTTATTTCTTACATACGTCAAGCTTGCAGGATTATCCCCTACCATCAACACTGCCAACCCTGGAGGACGACCCATCTTGGGCCCCAGAGTCTGAACCTGCTCCAGTAGACCCGCCTGAATTTTTTGAGCAAGCCCCTTGCCATCAAGAATGTCAGCCATGTCAGAATCAACCTCAGTTCAAAGAAAAACGGTCTAGTCTTGAATGTTTTTGAATTACAAATATGCCCAATCTGGTAGTAGGTTAATCACTCAACGCTGTCCTAGCTGAGAGTAGGGCGAATCAAACCACAGAAATCAGCAGTAAATCTTGAATAAAGAAATACAAATCATTATTAAAGCAAGCTTGGGAGTGTAATGGTAAGAGATAAACTTCAGCAGTTCAGTAGACTACTAATCGTGGTGGGACTATGCGGTTGTAGTCAGCTAAATTTTGGGGCGTTGGGGTTGCAATTGCCGGGAAGTGTTAAGCCAATTCGCGATCTGCACAGTGAACCCAATGTCGATTCGGTTGTTTCTCTGCGGGGGCAAGTGGGCGATCGCATTCCTCTGATCGAAGCTCAAGTTTATCAATTGCGGGATCAGACTGGCACAGTTTGGGTGCTAACTACTAATCCCATCGATCAATCAGGTGGCACAGTTGCAATCCGGGGACAGGTTCGCTTCCAAAGTATTCCCTTAGCAGGACGGGAGCAGGGGGAAGTTTACATTGAGGAGATTGAGCGGTGGGTAGAGGAATAGGGAGGAGAGATAAAAATGAAAAGAGAAGAGGGAAAAGGAAAGAAAGAAGAGGGAAACCGTAAAAAATTGGGAGGATGCTGGTAGGGTGCTGATGGCGTCGGTGCAACCTGTCTGGCAAAATGCCTGACTGTTCACTGTTGCCCACCGTCTCCCAATCATTGACGATAAACCTGCGACGATTACCACTGCCCTGACTTTTTCTGTTTGACTATGCAAAAGCCAATTGAGGTGGCGATCGCCATTTTGCACCAAGACAACCAATTTCTGATGCAGCTCCGCGACAACATTCCAGGGATCATTTACCCAGGACACTGGGGCTTTTTTGGAGGTCACCTTGATCCCGGTGAGACTCCAGACACAGCTATTTGGAGAGAGTTAGCCGAAGAAATTGAATACACTCCGCCAGATCTGGCAAAATTCAAGACGTATGATACGGATGAAGTGATTCGTCATGTCTATGTTGCACCATTGGTGGTGGCAGTGGATGCACTGCACTTACACGAAGGCTGGGATTTGGGCTTGTTGTCAGTTGAGGACATCCATCGAGGCGATCGCTATTCTGCTAAAGCCAACCAGGTCTGCCCCCTGGGGAAACCTCATCAACAAATCCTGTTAGATTTTATGGCTCAGAGCCTTTAAATGATACAAATGTACTATTATTTAGTAGGCAAATGGCTCATCCCCCAAATGAGCTGATCTAACCCCAAAACGCTTGATTCTGTGAAACATCCTCAGACTAAATCCATTGTCAAAGCGGACTACCGAGTTCGAGTCAGCCCCCGTGCCAAACACGTCTGCATCAAAGTTACCCATGCAGGCGATGTAGAGGTCGTCGTACCCAAGGGGTTTGATCAGCGGCACATCCCGGAAATCGTACAGCGGAGGCACGATTGGATTGCCAAGACGATTCAACGCATCGAAGCCGAGCGGCAGGGATTGCGTGCGGAAACAGATGGTGCTCTTCCACAAGTCATCGCCCTGCGATCGCTCCCCGAAGAGTGGAATGTCGTTTATCGACCCACCTCTGACCCCCACCTCAAAGTGGTACTCGCCATTTCCCATCAACTGGTGCTCCAAGGGCAAACTCAGCAACCAGAGCTATGTCAGCAAGCCTTAAGACGGTGGCTACAACGCAAAGCCCACCTGCATTTAGCTCCCTGGTTAGAGCAAGTCAGTGAACAGCTTGCTCTACCCTTTTCAACAGTGTCAGTGCGAGGACAAAAGACCCGGTGGGCAAGCTGTTCTAACCGAAAATCCATCAGCCTCAATTACAAATTGCTGTTCCTGCCACCTCATCTGGTGCGCTATGTGCTGATCCACGAATTGTGCCATACCGTACATCTCAACCATTCATCTGCCTTTTGGGCATTGGTTGAGGAAAAAGAACCAAACTATAAAAACCTGGACTCTGAGCTTCGTACAGCCTGGCGTTACGTGCCGCAATGGGTTGAACAATCCCCAGATTATTAAATTTTGTCAGTATTAAATTTTGTCAATTGTCAAGAGAAAAGTAAAACAGTAAAATAGGATACAGAAATGGGAATTAAAAATTCCCTCGTTTCTGTTGAAGTTGTTGGTCATCAGGCGATGACCTACAGAGAACCTGCTTTGCATTGTCAGGCTCTGTCAAATCTGGGTCGCTGAATGACATTGCTCAACTGCTCAGAGACGCAGTGTAATTCTTGTTTGTATTGCGCTGACGGCTTATTTGTTCTCATTTAGGAGAGGGTTATATGAAACTTAGATATCGTGGTGCAGAGTACGACTACGAGCCAACCCCAGTTGATATGGCTGAAACTGGTATCACAGGTCAATATCGGGGTCGGACGTTCAACTTTGCTTATCCCAGACACATTCCTGTGCCTCAACCCACAGGGGACTACAAATACCGTGGCGTGACGTATCACAGAACAGCCAATGGCACGATTGAGCCTGTTTCTGCTCCCGTTGCTGCACCTGCAACCCCCGCTGTGCAAACTCCCACAGGCGTTACTTACCGCTCTGTAGCTGCCTCCAGACATGCCCTGATGCAAGAAGTCGCAGGCAAACACCGTGAAAACATTCACCGCCGCTTGCAACATCGCCTCGAAGTCGCTAGAGCCAAAGGTGATCAACTGCTGATCAACGAGCTAGAGCGAGAGATGCAATACACGGCTCGCTAACCCCCCAGCTTCAAGGACTTTCCAATACTCATCATGTCTGGGGGAAAACATGATGACATCAGTAGGGGCACTGGCTGTCGTGCCCCTATTGCTTATGTGCGACACTGGATGGGGAAACGTTGGTTTAAGCCCATATCATCATGACTGCCACACTTAAAGAATTTTTAGAAGCCTGTAACACCCTGGGCACCCTGCGCATGATCGTCACTAGCAGTGCTGCTGTTTTAGAGGTGAAAGGGGTGATCGAAAAGCTCTTTTACGCCGAGCTACCAAAAGGCAAATACGCCAACATGCACCAGGAAGGGTTTGAGTTTCATCTGAATATGGACAAGATTACTCAGGTGAAATTTGAAACTGGGGAGGCAAAGCGAGGTAACTTCACGACCTATGCCATTCGCTTGCTGGATGAAACGTCAGAACCAGCCATGAGCCTCTTCTTACAGTGGGGCAAACCGGGGGAATATGCACCGGGGCAAGTGGAAGCATGGCACGCCTTAAAGGAGCAATACGGTGAAGTCTGGCAACCTGCTCCTGTTGAAACGCTATGAGAGCGTGGACAAGATGGCATTGGGTATGGCTCATTAGCCTTGCCCTGTGGCTAATCGGAACGAGCCCAAGCCAAGCCGGGGAAATCAGCGATCGCCTCGCACAGTTTCCAGATTGGCAAACCAAACCCACCGTCCAGGCAGCAGAGGGAGACTTGATTTACCCTGACTGGTTTGCTGGAGAGTGGCTTGCAACCACAACCCTGGTTGATCTAGTAGCTCCCGTTCCAGAATTAACAACCCCCGGCTTTGAGGGCAATCGGCAATATCTCAATCAACCTGTCCCCTTTCGAGTCCGGTTTGTGGATGGGCGATCGCTCTACCCTCCACCTGACCCCCTTTTGCCGATTCCATCGGTACTCCCCCAACCGGGACAGCAGATTGTCTCCGATCGCGCCTTTAACGGGTTGAGTCTGGCAAAGGCGTATTTAGGGGAAGGTGCCGTTGTTTCAGTGAAGGTTGATCCCACGAACCCCAACCGCCAGATCACCCTTCTACAGGGCAATCGCCAACTGGTTTCAACCATTGCAGCACGAGCCATTGAAACGCCTGATCCCGACGATTTCTTAACGACGGAGGTGTTTCTGCAAGAATTTCGAGGTTCGCCGCAGATCTTCTTCAATCAAGTAGAGACGACAACGGCATATCATCGCAGTCGTGGAAATGATCCGGCGATCGTTGCGGATCAAGTAACCGCGATTTATCTGTCACCTCAAGATCCAGATTTTTTTAAGGCGGGCGATCGCCCAGTCGCGCTCTACCGCTATCGTATGGAGTTCTCACCCATCGGAGATTGATCCTTTTTATATCGCTTTGGTCAGAAAGCTTAGGAGATTTCTGAGAAAGAATCCACCAGTCGGTTTTTGGTAGGGGCGTTTCGCGAAACGCCCTTACAGGTATTTTGTTTCCTGGAAATCTCCTTAAGGCAAAGGCAATGGCTCAACCCCTGATACTGAGGGAGCTTTCCGACTCGCCTCCGCTTTATCGAATGTGGCTAAGGCTGTACCGCTACAAATCACACCCCACCGCCTGCGGCACCTCCCCCTGGCAAAGGGAGGTTGGGAGGGGTCAGATGTGTAGCTCTAAAACATTGAATTGGTATGAGGTTTCAACTGCCAAACCCCTATCCCAACGTGAATTCGGGATCAGGATTTCGGCAGTTAAAACCGCCGCTATCGAAGCAAAACCGACCTGCATCGGTTCGTCAAATCCGGCTTTTTCCGGAGTCCGCGTCGGCGGACTTCGCTCTAGTAGCCACAAATTCATTCGCCGAGCTCTTAAACCGAACTGACGTTATCTCAAACTCAGGTCAAATTACTTCCTCCAGGCAGACTCGCAACGCCTGCAAATTCACCACCATGTCTTCGGTCAAAGGATTGAGATACATCAACTCCTGCAATGGGGCGCAGACCAATGCCTCACTCTGCAAGCAGTAGTGATGAAATCCGAGGTGCTGGCTCATCGTCCAATAGTAGGGGCGGATGTAGTTAGGTGATACCAACTCGATCACGGAGGTATTGGGTTGACAAAAGGTGATGTTGGTCAATCCGCTGCCGTGGGGAGCCACGATCGCCTCTGCGTTGGCAAATAGCGTGATCTGCTCGACCAGGGATAGCGACTCCAGCGTAACGGCAACGAAACCGTGCGATCGCAACATGGGTATTACCTCGGCTTCATTCAGCACCCGCCGATAGCGAGCATTGGATCGGCTGATGTAAATGCGCCGAGGCGTTGAAGCATTTTGTGCCGAGAGGTGCAGAAACCGTTGTCTCAAAAATTGCAATGCCCACGGTTGCGACCACCCCAACGCCCCTGGAAAGGACGGCACCAGCAAATCAGCCTGAATGTGGGGATGGCGATCGCTCTCCAACATTTTCTCAGACGGGATGCCAAGGTGAGCCAGCGTTTCTTGTTGAAAAGGATGCCGTTGACTGTTGATGACAAACCAGTCGATTGCGTTGAGGTCGATGCCCTGCGATCGCAAAATTTCAATACGGGGCAGGATATCCAGCATCCAATGAAAGTAAACGTGCCCCGATAAACCAGACAACACCGCCACTGTCCCTGGAATTTGCTCGACGGGTGGTAATGCATCCAGTTGCAGTTGGGACAGCGAGGCGTCAGGGTGTTGACAGGGGGGCAGGTGTGCTGGATAGGCACGGGATAAGCGGGGCATCAGTTCTCCCTGGGCGTTGAATAGGACGATCGCCCGACAGACCATCCAGTCATTTTGTTGAGGGGTAACCCAAACCCGTCCTCCCAGCAATCGCTCCACTCGCCATGGCTCAGCATCAAACTTGGGAGTGCCATTTGCAGCATGTCCGACGACCTGATGCAATCCCTCCGTGAGTTGCACTGGGTTGAATACACGGGTTAACTGCTGCAAACAGGGCTGACAGTTTAACCCAGCACAATGTGGCTGATCAACCGATAAAGGTTCAGACAACAATGAGGGGCTAACATCCCTTGTCCCATCGCTGGTGACGGTTGGCTTCAGCTTCAGAGCGACACGATAACAGGCGATCGCCTTTTCAAGCTGCTGTTGCTGTTCGTACAACTTGCCCAACTGCCCATAGATGAAGGCGTAGTCAGGCTTTAGCCGCAGCGCGTGATGGTAATAAATCTCAGCTTGTCGCTGTTGTTGCGTGCCGCCGTAGGCACTTAAAACATTTCCCAGATGCCAGTAAGTCTGAGCCAGGTAGTCTACTTGCTGAGACAGTGGGGTGTGCTGTAGCAGGGATTTGAGAAATCGGGCGCAGGCAAGCTTAGCTTGAGCTAACTCGTCCTCATCCGTCAGCGTCTCAGCCCACTGGCAAAACGATGTCACAAAAACAGGCTGATGGGCGATCGCTCGACGCAACCAATCCATCGCCTGCTCTAAACGGTTCAATATCAGCAGTGAAATGGCTCCCTCACCCCACACAGCGACTTGAGTGGGGTCAAGCCGAGCCACCTGCTGAAAGCATTCGATGGCTCGGTCGTGTTGACCCTGTTGTTGCCAGAGTCGTCCCAAATTGAAATGGGCGATCGCCAGATCAGGTTGATGGACAAGTGCCTCCTCGTATGTAGCGATCGCCCCTGTGATATCCCCAGTTGTGGCTAACGCCTGCCCCAAATTGTGATAGAGCGTTGCCCAAGTGGGAAACTGAGCAATTGCCTCGCGATAAACTTCGATCGCTGCACCGAACTGCTGATGTTGCATCAACACACAGCCCAGGTTGTTGTAGGCGTGCTGATGAAGCGGATTTAGGGCGATCGCCTGACGATAGCTCTCTACCGCTTCCTGCTTGCCCTGTCGCTGTAGCAGGCAACCCAAGTTGTAATGCAGTTGATCGAGATGCAAGGGCAATTACACCTAGAAGATTTCTGAGAAAGAATTTACCAGTCGGTTTCTGGTAAGGGCGTTTCACGAAACGCCCTTACAGATATTTTGTTTCCTGGAAATCTCCTTAGAAGATTTCAAAATCGGCGGCAGTGACATCAAGTCCTTGAGGTAGCTTGACCAGCGGTACATCTGACCCCAGAATCGGGTTGTAATAAAGGATTCCGGTGCTCCGTTCATAGATGATTTTGGCAGTGTCAGCAGCACCTACCCGCTCAACCGCTTGAAAATCTCTGGGATCCAATCGACCCACTGGCAACCCTGAGTTAGAGAGTAGGCTGTTATCCAGTTGGATCGAGTCTTGATTAGGGTTGTAGTCGGTGATCTCATCCGGGTTGAGCAGACTATCTCCGGTTGACCCTGTCTCAAAGCGGAAGGTATCTTGACCACCGCCACCTGCCATCGTGTCGCTGCCAGCACCACCAATGATTAAGTCATTGCCTTCGCCACCAACGATGGTGTCATTGCCAGCACCGCCCAACAGGGCATCATTGTCAGCACCACCATTCATCAAATCATTGCCTAACTCACCCTGGAGATCATCATTTCCAGCATCACCCGACAGGGAATCGACTCCATTCCCGCCGATTAACACATCATCCCCATCTGCCCCAGATAAAACATCATTACCGATGCCACCTGAGAGCGTATCACTGCCATCTGTTCCAAAGGCAGTGTCGTTTCCAGCATTACCAAAGAAGGTCACACTCGGAACGCCACTCAGGGGAACAGGGTTGACTGTATCGTTTGCAAAACTACCAAACACCGTTACGGGACTATCATCAGTTAGTCTTTCGAGTCGGACGGGTTGCTCACTACTAACTAACAACCCAAATTGTGGACTCGTCGTTCCCGGTGCAACAATGACCTCTGACACTAGCACTCCTCCTAGAGGTTTACAACGGCTGCATTCCCACTTGGTATGAAATTGGGATTTACAGCATTTACAGCGATCGCTTTGAGCAAACGCTCATCCGCCTTGGGCAAACGCCCAATTTTGAGCAGATACTCATGAGTAGCCGAAATGCGTTGTATGAACGCTAAGATGCACAGCGAATGCTGTGTAGATTGAGTTTTTGAGTCGGGGCTAATTCCTCGACCAGAGTAACGACTGGGGCGATCGCTCTACGTCTGCCTAAAGAAGTAGATCAAAAGCGAGAGAAACAACGGCTTTAGGATTAGGGATCAAGGTAGAGAAGGGTTAAAGCATCAATCAGCACGGAGTTAATCGTCACTAATACGGAGAAGTAGGAAGCAGGGATTGGTGAACGATGGCATAAGACTTCATCAACCCCCTCTTGCCAAACCCGATTGAGTGATGAATAATAAGCAGTACAAATGAACTTAGTACAAACTTACTAAGTCAGTCTAAGTACAACTTGTCGTAAATAGGGGTGGGAATTCGGGGTGCAGGGGTGGAACCCCTGACTGGGGGCGAAGCCCCCATACCCCCCTGGTTTTATTTCCAAACCCTATCTGTGAATCACAATACTAAGTCATGCTGATCCGTCTGGCTGACTTTAACGTGAATTCGGGATAAGGATTTCGGCGGTTAAAACTGCCACTCCCATAGCCATGAGATGCACCCAGTTTAGGACGTTGAGTTGAGGATTTTGTGATGCACTTCCCAGTTCAATTTTCAGTAGAAACGATTGACGGCAACCGCCTAGGCAAATTAGCGGTGCCCTACTCGCAGATTGCAGATTGGCTCAACTTTCTAGTGGCTCCTCAATATCGAGCCGAAATCGTCTCCGCCGAACAGCAGCGAGAGGGCATCGAAATTTACTTTGAAGCCAGCGAAGGATTGTATTTATATCTGGATATGCGGCTCAATTGCGATCGCCCGGTTGCTCTCGCAAGTTAACGCAAAGCGGCTAAAGTCCGAGCTCCAGCTTTACCATCCACAGTTAACCCTTTTGCTCGCTGAAACTCAGCGACCGCCTGCTCGGTAAAGTCACCGTAGTAGCCCGTCATCGGACCATCAAAAAAGCCAGCATTGCGGAGTCGATTTTGCAGATCGGCTACAGCCGCGCCACTATCGCCTTTTTCCAAAATGGCTTCGTCATTGGCACCTCTAGTCCGATTTTGCAACGCCTCTAGCGTCGCTGCATCCACCTTGCCAGTAGCAGGTAACCCATTCTCACTTTGAAACTTGATGACCGCTTGCTCTGTGAGTTGCCCAAAAAATCCGGTAACCTGCCCATTTAAGTAATTCGCTTGTTTGAGAGCGGTTTGCAGTGCAGCCACTTCAGGACCACCATCTCCCCGCTCTAAGACATCTCCGGCAGCCAGCGTAGGTACAGTGGCAGTCGGGGCAGGAGGCGTGGTTGCTGTGGGAGTCTGAGACTGCGTTGGATTGGGTTGAGTCGCATTGGGCTGTGTCGTGTTAGGTTGAGCCGCGTTAGGTTGAGCCGCGTTAGGTTGAGCCGCGTTAGGTTGAGCCGCGTTAGGTTGAGCCGTGTTAGGCTGAGCACTCGCCTGAGATGTTGGTTGTGGGCTTGGTCGCTGTGCCGTGTTGGGGCGTTGGTTGCCAGAAGGTTGGTTGGCTTGCGGTTGAGTCTGCTGAGAATTGGGGGATTGCAGCAACGCCCCCAGGGTTCTCGGTCCGGCTTTGCCATCTATGGTTAGCCCTTTTGCCCGTTGAAATTTCGTAACAGCCTCCTCAGTCAATGAGCCATAAAAGCCCGTCATCGGGCCTTCAAAGTAGCCTGCATTGCGGAGCCGATTTTGCAGATCGGCTACTGCTGTGCCGCGATCGCCCCGTTCTAACACGCCATTGCTAACGGTTGTGGCGGGTCCACCCTGACCTGAGGTTGGGCGGTTTGCTGTTCCCGTCTGGCGCAACGCTTTCAACGTTTGAGTTCCCGCTTCACCATCAACGACTAACCCTTTCTGGTCTTGAAATCGCATCACAGCAGCTTCAGTCAGGCTGCCATAGTAGCCCGTCACAGGACCGTTAAAATACCCCGCGCTGCGGAGCCGATTTTGCAGATCTGTGACAGCTGTGCCCTGATCGCCGTGTCGGAGGGTGCCTCCTGCGCTGTTACTGGGAGCTTGAACCGCCGCTAATCGGTTTTGCAGAACAGTCAGTGTTTCGGAGCCAGCAATTCCATCGACAAGCAACCCGTTTTCAGACTGAAAGCGGGCGACAGCCGTTTCAGTTAATTCGCCATAAAACCCCGTCACTGGGCCGTCATAATAGCCCGCTTGAATCAGGTCGCTTTGCAGCGTTGTCACATCGGTGCCACTGTCGTTGCGTTGCAGTGCCGATGCTACTCCTGCGGTGCTCAGCACTGACAGGCTACAGGCGATCGCCAAAACACTGGTCGCTGTTTGGGCTGAAATTTGGTGCCAATTGATCCCCTCTACGGTTGCAAACTCTACGTCCATCCCATCTGAAGCAATTTCAGATTCTTCGTATGCAGTAGCCGCATAGAGATAAGCAACGGTTTCCATCTTTCTCCTCCAACGAACAATCAAGACAATAAATTCAAATTAGAAACCAATCAATACAGAATAATGTTTCTCTGTTGTGTTTAAGAAAGTCGTATAAGGTGCGATCGCACCTTTTATCAATCTCTTACCAATATCTTACGAATAACTTAGTAATAAAAAATAGCCTATCTCATTTCTTAAGAAATGGAAGCTGACGACCCCTCAAAACCCTATAAATCTATCTATGGCATCGGTCAAGACAGATAGGTCAAGACAGGTATTGGAGACAGTGCCCCAACCAAAGGTTTCACCCCTGTCTCCCATCCTAACCAACTCTTAGATTGCAAACCACAGTGGCAGGCGATCCATCCTGAGTGAATTAATCGACCCATTTAAGTCGTTGATTTAGGTTTGAACTCATAACAGGAAAGAAACCGCTTTTATTTAATGCCAGTCATCTCTCTATTGCATGACTCCAAATTTTGTAAAGAAACCAACCCACGTTAATTGAGTCCATCTTTTGTGGAGGATTGACTAATACTCGCACTGACATCGGATTGGCAATTCGCCGCAACAGTAACTATTGAATTCAAACAGAGATTGTTATTGATGATTTGCAGGTTAATAACTGAATAGCACTCCAGATGTAGCGTTTTTAGTTATTTGATGAACACTAGAGCAGAGTTTGGGATGACGATTTTGGCAGTTGAAAGCGCAACTGTAGCAACTGTCGAGACGGTTAAGACAGGGGAATATGGGGACTGCGTTCCCCGACCTTGCCCTAATCAACCCTTCGATGGCTATACAAGCGCAAAATCGACCTGTGTCATTTAGGCAAACCTTTGTTTTTGAGTAGTCTGTGAATTGACTTTTGGTAAAGGTGGGTTTTGTCGTCAAATCCATTGCAGGGCGCAACCGAGTCTGCTAAATCCGCCCGTACAGTTTGCGGATTTATAGCTGTAGCCACACCTGATGGGGCGGAGGCGAGCCAGGAAGCTTTCCCAGCATCAGGGTTTGAGCCATTGCCTTTGTCTTAAGCTTTCTGACCAAAGCTATATTAAACCCACGATTCTAAATAAAGATAAAACCTTCAGGATGCCAAGCATTATAAGTAGTAAATCATTAAGATACGGATTGCATTCTGACGCAAAGCCGAGAATCCTAGATAACGTCAGTTTAAGACCCTGGCGAATGAATTCGTGGCTACCGAAGCCAAGTCTGTCCTCGCAGACGACCGAAAATCCAAGGGTTAGACGAACCGACGCAAGTCGTTTTAGTCTTATAGCGGCGGTTTCAACCGCCAAAATCCTGATCCCGAATTCACGTTAGATACCCCCATCAGTATCTAAAAGCTCTGAGGCAATCCCCATCAGGCATTGTCATCGTCCAGTTGGATGAGTTTTTTGAAGTTGCCTATACTTTTTTCATTTCTTTATACAGTTATGGTAGATTACCTGTGGTTTTAGTCTTCATTAAAATTCTTTAGGTCATACCATCACCGAACTGGTATTTGAAATGTCACTGGTTCGCCGACTTAGTGAAATGATGAATTAGCCCTCTTGCTTTGGAGTCAGTTTCATTAACCACAGCCTCTAACGGGATTAACTCAGGGTGCTGAATCAAAACATAGTTCAGTTGTTTCAAATACCCACCAGATAATGAATTCCTGGTCAGCCACTCACAACACCGCTAACTCTGCTGAACAGCACTTGTATGACTATCTCCTCAAGTGCGTTGAGACAGAAGCACCTGATGAAGTCATTGCCACATTTCGCAAGCTGTTTATCGACGCAACAGGTTACAGCGATCGCCCGGTTTGGCAAGCGGTGGAAACAGTGGTTGGTTCTGCTGCGGCAGAACGGGAGTTCAAATTCGTTTTAAATCGCAGTTGCCATATCCTGATCAACCGCTGGCTAATGCAGCCTCGATTGCATCCCTACATTCCTGAATTGGTAGCTCTATTTGAGACAGACCCAAGTGGCTTAGCTTATTCCCGAACCACAAAACGGCTCCGCTCACTGGTGCGCACCTTTGTTGACAGTGAGCAATATCTGGCGTTGAAGCGGTTAACCCAGATCACCAACCACGCTGAAACCACTCAATATCCGACTGAGGCTCCTCTGGGAACGTTAATCCATCGGTATCCCTGCCTGTATGAGCATAGCCTCCTCACAGAAGACAGCACCAACGAACAGCGGCGACGGGTACGGCGTTTGCGCCTTCAGACACAACATCAGTTTGAGTTGGATCTGTCCCAATACATCACCTATCGGCAGCGATGCCACTTGCGAAGCCAACTGGGTGTGCAGTCTGACGAGGGAAACGACTCACAACGCGAGTTAGTTGTAGTTAAAAACCCAACCCTGTTGAGCGATCGCCAGCTTGATTTGGCTCTGCGCCAGTTCACAGGCAAGGTGGATAGCACCAATACTCACCGGGATCTCGCCAAGCAGTTTCTCACCTACGGTAAGCAAGCCCCCTCCTATCGTCGGTTCAAGCAGGAACTCTATAGCTACTTGATCACATCGGTTGATCCCCGCTATGGCAAATACCATTTCAACACGCAGTTGTCTCAGCATTTGCAGGACACCTTGCCTCATTGTGATGGGCATCAAGTGAGTGATTTTCTCCTCGTTGAAACCTGCAAACGGTTGCTCAACTTTTTAGTGGTTGAGAGTGCTCAAGAACCGAACCATTCCCGCTTTGTCGATTTGGCGGGCAATATTGGTATTGCCTTCACCGTCAGCTTGCTGCTCAAGATCGTGCTGCTCTGTCGTGCGGTCAAACCCTGGCTTGAAAAACGCTTTGCTATTTTGTTTCAACTCCACGAGGGCAACTCAGCCAGCAAGGTTTTGTGGTTGCTGGAAGCACTAGAGCATCTAAATATCGCATTGGTTACTAACTTCGGGACAATGAGACTGAGTCTGCAAAATAGTTGGGTGACTTAGTGCACATTCAGGAAACCTTTTTTGCAAGCTTCACTCACCCCTCATCCCCCAAGTGGCTACGGTGTATACCGATCTCCGCTCTTTTCCAAATAATTGGAGAACCAGGCATTGGGGGAGTTGCCCTCAAACCCCCTAGCAGAAGGTGTTTGAGTTAACCCAAGGACGTGCTTCGCGTCGATTCCAAGTCCGGGTTTGACGAGGGCTTAAAGTCCCCCAGGATTGGGGGATTTAGGGGGCTGAGAGGACTTGTGTGTACACGGTAGCCCAAAATGGGGAGAGGAATTTAATACCAATTTGAATTGGCTTTGCTGCACATGATTCCGTAAGGGCGTTTCGCGAAACGCCCCTACCCAGGGATCTGCCACAATCAAACATTAAATCGGTATAACGTGAATTCGGGATCAGGATTTCGGCGGTTAAAACCGCAGCCATAAGAGCAAAACCAACCTGCGTCGGTTCGTCAAACCTTGATTTTCCGGAGTCTGCATCGGCGGACTTCGCTCTAGTAGCCGTGAATTCATTCGCCGGGCTCTTAAACCGAACTGACGTGAATTTAGGGTGAAGGTGCATTGGATTAACGCACAGCAGGTTAACTACAACTGCAATAGCTGTACGGGTTTAACAATGCCAAACCCCTCCACAAAAATTGCATCTTGTTTAATCCATAATCCTCAGGATCACAGATCAACATCAAACAATCGTCATATTTCTGGAGTTGTCGAGAGATTGCTTGCTAAAATCGCTGCAATACGAATGAGTCCAATTCAAGCGCAGTTGATAGTCATACCATTCTGACGAACAGGATGGGTTTAAACGTAGAGTTCATCCGAACTCGATCCGCAATGCATTCAAAACCCTTAAAGTTCACATTTCCGATCAAAGCTGACAATGCAGAAGGGGCGATCGCCCAATTGTCGAGTCGCTTCTTGAAGGCGACCCGCAGCGGATGCAAGGTGGTTCAAGAGCCAACCGATTTCGCCCTGTTGGACTTGTGTAAACCGTTAATTGAGGATTGGAAAAGCGGTAAGGTTGCCTTTACCAATGGTGAGATCACATTAACCTTCACATCCGGCAAATTGGCACGAGAAGCCGATGTGTTGGTCTATAACCCCACGGAAGGCGATCGCTTCTTGTACACCGGGCAAAGCATTGCCTCAACTCCGCAGCAGTTGCCGATCACAGGAGTGATGGATCACGAAGCGATCGCCCAGTTGACTCAACCACTCCAGACCCTCGTTGAAGCCCTAACTCAACTTACAGAACATCAGCGATCGGTCGAAGCTCGACTCCAGACCTTATCGCTGCATCCTCAGACAGTTGAGCAGAAAGACATTCCCAACCATCTGCAATCTCTCCTTCAATCTCTGTTCGCTGCCCAAGCCGATACGTTTAACCAACACCTTCAAAATGCTCTAGAGGTTCAAGCGGCCACCTTCGCCCAGATTCTCTCCAGTCAGATCACATCAACCGCATTGCACTTCAATAAACGACTGGATGCTATACAAACACAACTCGATCAACTGGCAGCCCAACTGAGAGACTTAGGAGAACTCACCGAACCGATTCAGGTTCCACAAACCGATACAGAGTGGTTGACCCTGATAAAACAAGCCTGGGGTATGGTGGGTGACTACGAGCAATATAGCCTCAGTCATCGCCTTGCCAATGCAGAAACTCCTTTGTTTGCCGTGCCCGATTGGGTGGCGTTGTGTGAATTTGACTGGGCGCGCAAGCTAGCACCGACCCTGGCATTTCTCTACGACCTGATCCATGGAGATAACGGCATTGGCTATAGCGGAGCCGACATTTTGCAGCAGTTTGGTCGCCATGTGGATGCTCAAACTGGAGAACCCTATTACATCTATCACCAGGGGGGCTTCACTGCCTATGAAGCTCTGTGGCAAACAGCAAGTAATGTAGAGCATTCGTGGTTGCCAGAGTTGCAACGCCTGAGTGCCCGCCTCGCCAACCGCCATCACGATATTTTTGAGCTGTTTGGTTGGGAACCAGAGGCGATCGCCTCCCTCGACAGTGTGGTGAAACGCGCCACCTATCAACGCCAATCGGGACGACAAACCACCTCCGAACCCCACAGCCACGCTCACCCTAAACCCAATACCATCAGCGACTATCTCGCCATTTTAAATATTGGTCCCTTTACGCCCATCACGTTGGAACTGGTCAAACGCGCCTATAAGCAAGCGATGAAAACGGCTCACCCCGATACCGGAGGCAGCAAAGAGAAAGCTCAACGGGTGAATGAAGCGTATGAAGCGGTGTTGAAACACTATTTCCCACAAGCGACGTGAGAAAAGGGAGTGGGGAATGGGTGTAGGAGTGCGGTTAGGTTCTACAAACTAACCATGGTTGACAAATGGTAAATAATGGATGACTAATGACGATTGGAGATTGACTGCTATTTAAACCATATGCAAAGTGAATTGGGCTTTATCACAAAATTGTTTTTGATCTCACTGGGAGGGGCGATCGCCATTAAATACATCGCCCCCCATCTGCCGATCTCAGCATCGACGGGAGGCGTGTTGGTTAGTGTATTTTTACCCAGTGTTGCGATGGCAATGATTTTGGGATGGCGCGCACAGCAAGCGAAAGCCCGCTAGTTAGGCTCTACAGCATCTTTTCGAGAAACTGCTTGGCGCGTTCAGTACGAGGGTTCTTGAAGAATTCATGGGGGGGCAGGTCTTCCACCAATTTACCCTGATCTAAGAACAAAATCCGGTTCGCCACTTCGCGAGCAAAGCCCATTTCGTGGGTCACGATTGCCATAGTGATTCCAGTTGTGGCGAGGTCTTTCATAACCTCCAACACCTCTTTCACCATTTCAGGGTCAAGAGCAGAGGTCGGTTCATCAAACAACATCACTTCCGGTTCCATAGCCAGAGCACGGGCGATCGCCACCCGTTGCTTTTGCCCACCAGACAACCGAGATGGGTATACATGCGCTTTTTCAGACAAACCTACCCGCTCCAACAGTTCATAAGCTTTGTCACAAGCCTGATTCTTTGGGAGTTTCTTAACTTTGAGGGGAGCGTAGGTGATGTTTTCTAAAACTGTTTTATGCGGAAACAGATGGAAGTGTTGAAACACCATGCCAATGTTTTGCCGCACGGCTGAAATATCCGTTTTGGGATGAGTAATATCCTTATCCGCGATATAAACCCTGCCCCGTGTTGGTACCTCTAGCAAATTAATGCACCGCAACATGGTGGATTTACCAGAACCAGATGGCCCAATAATGGCAACCACTTCCCCTTTTTTGATCTCAGTCGAAATGTCTTTTAAGACATCCAACTTACCAAAGGATTTACATAAAAACTCAACTCTAATCACTGAGGCGCATCCTCCTTTCCAATCTCTCCGCTGCGAGGCTCAAACCCATAACCATAATGTAATAAATCGCTCCAGCAAAAATCAGCGGCTCGAAATAGATAAATTTTTCAGCTGCGACGATCGAACTACGCCGCAAGATATCTAAAACCCCAATCACAGACACCAGAGCCGAATCTTTGAGCAAAGCAATGCTCTCGTTGACCAGTGCAGGCAAAATGTTTTTAAACGCTTGAGGCAAAATGATATCCCACATCATTTGTGGGTAGGGCACCCCCAGCGACATCGAAGCTTCGCGCTGTCCTTTGTCAACTGCTAGAATGCCACCCCGAATCGTTTCTGAACTGTAAGCTGCCGAGTTGAGCGCGAAGGTAATCACTCCCGCTTCGAGGGCAGAGATGGTGTATCCCAACAATTGAGGCGTTGCGTAGTACACCAACGAAAGCTGCAAAATCAGCGGAGTACCTCTAAAAATTGAGGTGTAAGCGACCGCAAAAGCATTGAGCACAGGAACACCTGTGATTTTGAGGAGTGAGAGCACCGTCCCCCAGGTAAACCCAAAGAATGCGGACAACAACGTAAATTGTAGTGTGACTAGAATCCCCTGCAAGATAAAAGGAATCGAGGGGACAATTTTAGTGAAGTCAAGATTTAGACCACGCTGTACCTGATCAGATGCCACTTGAGACAGGAGCGTAATCCAATCGAACGATAAAAACTCCATGAGTTGGATTCTAAATGTGAATTAATGTGTCAAACGTAAAAATGACGCTAATGCAGATTAGCGCAGAGCGATCGCCCATAGATGTAGCGAATGTAGCTTCAAATGTTGAATGGGGTCGGATCCCCAGAACTTCCTGAATTCCAGGGATCTCGATCCTCCGATTAGATTCGTTTAGCTAGCGGGTGCAGCTTGCTGGTCACCAAACCACTTTGTGACTAGTTTGTCAATTTCGCCACTGTCGATCATCTGAGTCAGAACGGGGTCAAACTTGGCTACTAACTCGGAGCCTTTGGGGAAGGCGATCGCCGAGCCTGCCGGACCGCTTGGAGGAATTGTGTTGAACTCAAGATCGGGGTTTGCTTCGATGTAACCTTGAGCAACGGTATTTTCTACGATGGCAGCGTCAATCCGTCCAGCTTTGAGTTCCTGGATGATCTCGTTAATCCGGTTGAGGGGGACTACGTTCGCACCCTCAATTTCACCTGCGGCTTCCTCCTGAATCGAGCCTAGCTGTACGCCAACTCGCTTCCCTGAGAGACTTGTAGTATCTGCCAAATTGCTACCAGTCTTCGCCACAATAGTATTTTGAGCCGTGTAATAGATTTGAGAAAAGTCAGCGTTTTGTTTGCGTTCCTCAGTCGGGGTCATGCCTGCCATGACAAAATCAGCCCGTCCAGACTGCAACGCCGGAATTAAGCCGTTAAAGTCAATGTTGTTGATTTCTAAGCCGTAACCCAACTGACTGGTGATGTAGTTCGCGATATCAACATCAAACCCAACAATTTTTTCTTCACCACCCGATGTATCAATAAATTCATAGGGGGGGTAGTCTGCTGAGGTTGCCATAACCAACGTCTCGGCAGGTGATGCAGCAGGAGAAGTACCAGCAGCAGGGCTTGCAGTGTCAGTGGGCTGTTGGGAACCACATCCAGCCACAATCACTACTGTTAAAAGAGCACTGAACAAAGCGGTAAACAAATACTTTAGTCGTTTCATTGTTGTGGATCGATGAAGGAACTTGCTTGAAGTTTGAACAGAATTAAATTCGACCGAATTAAAAAGCAGTAAGCGGGGGCGAGGAAACAGGATAACAGCTTTTTAAGTTTTTGTGTTGCTGTAGATAAACAGCACTGAAATTGATATTGCCAGTAACAGCAAAAAATAATGTAGTGTATTTGCCGTAAATATACGTCTCCTACCTAATTTTCAACTAAAGAAAATATCAATCGAACTCATAACACAGACTGGTGTAATCCTAATCACACTAATAGAGTTATGTTCAAAGATAGAGAGGCAATTGAACCTCCTACGAGAGAATGATCTTTAATCAGAAATCAGAAAAGGTTTGTATTTCTTGACATGCGTGGGCAATTGCAACGGCACACTCAAGAGAGCTTAGTCGGGTATGGATTTATGGCACCCACACTGATTGTTCTGGGAACGTTTGTGGTGTTGCCGATTGTTTACGCCATTTTTCTGTCTTTCCAAAAAGTGCAGCTTTTAGGCGAGATCGATTACGAATTCGTCGGTTTTCGCAACTTTGCGCGATTAGTCGAGGACGATCGCATCTGGATCGCGCTGCAAAACACGGTGGAATACGTGGCGATCGTAGTTCCAGCACAAACGCTGTTGGCTCTGGGGTTAGCCGTAACGCTCAATTCTGGAATTCGCGGAAAAGGCTGGTGGCGGGTGATTTACTTCATCCCCACAGTCACCTCATCAGCCGTGCTGACGCTGATTTTTATGTGGCTTTACAACACCAACGGGCTGCTCAACGATGCTCTGGCGTTTGTGGGGTTGCCAACCTACAACTGGTTAGGCGATCCGGCGATCGCCCTCAGAGGCATCATGCTGATGAATATCTGGTCTACGGCTCCCTATTTCATGGTGATCTATCTGGCCGCCCTGCAAGACATTCCCCGGACGGTGTATGAAGCCGCCGATATTGACGGAGCGGGCGAGTGGCAAAAGTTTTGGCATATCACCCTGCCACTGCTGAAGCCTGTCACCTTTTTTGTGGTCACAATGGGCGTGATTGGCACGTTTCAACTGTTTGACCAGTCCTACATTTTCTCCAATGGCACAGGAGGTCCCAATAATTCGACCCTGACAGTGGTATTGCTGATTTATCAAGCGGTGTTCCGCAATTTGCAGTTGGGCTATGGGGCAGCGATCGCCTTCCTATTAGCTGCTGTCATCATTGCGGCAACTCTGTTGCAACGTCGGCTATTTCGGGAGGAGCAGCGTGGTTAAAACTCCAATCGTTCGACCTCAGCAAAGGGCGATCGCTGCTCGCCGTTCTCCTTCTGCTCCCGCTCAATCGGGTGCCGGAATTTGGCTCAAGCTATTGGTATATGTCGGGCTGGTTGTCTACGCTGTGCTGACGCTGATCCCGTTTCTCTGGGCGTTATCTGCTTCCTTCAAGCCATTGTCGGAGATTGCCAGTGGAGAACCTAATTTCTTACCGCAGCAGTTCACCCTCGAAAACTACCGCTATATCTTTCAAGAGCCGTTGTTTTTGCGCTGGTTGTTGAATAGTTTGGCGATCGCCGTGAGTGTCACCGTTTGCAATCTGCTGTTTAACTCGATGGCAGGCTATGCTCTGGCGCGATTGCGCTTTCGCGGCAGGCAGTTCTGGTTTTTCCTGATCCTGGCCGTGCTCGCCATTCCAGCGCAAATCACCCTGATCCCCACATTCCTGATTCTCAAAACGCTGGGTTGGCTCAACTCTTATCAGGGCATGATTGTTCCGGGAATGGTCAACGCCACGTTCATCTTCATGATGCGACAGTTTTTCATCAACTTCCCCCGTGAATTAGAGGAAGCCGCTCAACTCGATGGCTTGACCCGGTTTGGCATCTTTTGGCGCATTGTCCTACCTTTGGCGAAACCTGCCCTCGCGGCTCAAGCGATCTTTGTCTTTATGGGCAGTTGGAATAACTTTTTGATGCCTGTGGCCATCCTGTTTGATCCAGAAATGTTCACCTTACCGCTGGGCTTAAACAGCTTTAAGGGCACCTACATCAGCTACTGGAATTACATCATGGCAGCCTCTATGGTCTTCACCCTACCTGCACTGGCAATCTACGCCTTTTTCAACCGTTACTTCATCGAAGGCGTAACCTTTACCGGGGGGAAGGGATGACGGAAGAGAGAAGAAGGAAGAGAGAAAAAGGAAGGATGAAGGCTAAGGGATAAGAGGGGGGAAAGAAGGATGAAGGATGAGAGAGGAAAAGAAGGATAAAGGCTAAAGGATAAAGGCTAAAGGTGTTGCTGATCTTGGGGATGAATGAGCCGCGAGCAAGATGCTCGCACTGGTTGAGATGATTTGCCTAAAAGGAGGGTGGGCGTCTCGCTCACGCCTGTATCAGGAAAGCCATCCCGCTATTCAGTTCTTCTTTCTTCTTTTTTCTCTCTTCTTTCTTATCCTTCATCCTTCATCCTTCATCCTTTTAATCAACACCCCTCCCGCGATCGCCAACAGCATTGGTGTCAACCAATCCCCCCAGCGGACAAAGAGCGTTTGGGTTTGGCGACGATAGATAGTGGCGACGTAAGTCTCGTAGGTTCTAAAGCCAGAGATCCAGATCGTCCTGCCGTGGGGATCAACGAGTCCTGAGAAGCCTGTGTTGGTAGCACGCACCGCCCAGCGATCGCTCTCAATGGCTCGCATCACATCCTGAGCGTGGTGTTGCGCCATCATTGCGGCTCCATAGGGGTCATTGTTGGAGGCGGTGAGAATAAATTGACCTCCTGCTGCTGCCTGATCTCGAAAGATGTAGGCAAAGGCGGAGTCAAAGCAAATTCCGGCGATCGCCCTACCAAAGGGAGTGTCAATGTGTTGGTTGCGAGAGCCGGGGATCATCGATAGCTCAACGGGCGACAAGCGACTGATGACTCTACCCAGGATCGGTTCAAAGGGCAGGTATTCCCCCAGTGGAACGGGTTTAATTTTGTCGTAGCGACTGATAATTTCGCCTGTGCCTGATAGAGTGAACAGGCTCTGCGTCACTTTGCCGTTTTCTAATCCAGGGGTGCCAATCCAGACCGGGACTCCTTCTTGCAAAATCGTTTGGTAGAAGGGATCGCGCGACCGATTCATGCCCATCCAGAAATAGGGGAATGCGCCTTCGGGCATGAGTACGGCATCAACTCCCTGAGCAGCGAGCGAACGATAACCGTCGGTATAAGCGGTGACGGCACGACGAATGCCCTCCTCAAACAGTTTGATGCGAGTGGGAATGTTGCCCTGAATGATACCAATGCTGAGTTGCGAGTTGGGAGATTCTACTAAAGGACGGGTGTAGAGCCATGCCCCGATGCCATGTAGCGTGAGGAAGAGCGTTAGGGCGATCGCCAATAACCCTTTTGTCCGACTTCTTGAAGAACTTGAGTAAGACAGCCAGGCTTCTGCCAGCAACCCATTGATGGCAACGATCGCCCCCGTAACGGCATTCGGTCCAGAGACTTGCCCCAGATGCAAAATCAGCAGATCGTGAGGGCTTTGTGTCAGCGAAAGAGATGTCCACCACAGCGCAGACTGGCTCCAGAGTCCTTCGGTCAGGCACCACAACGCCGTACCCAGCAAGACCGATAGCAGTGGCAACCCTACCGATAGGTTGGATGTATCGCCGTAAGGTAGCCCCACCTTTCCACGTCGGAGGCAAAAGCGAAAGCTCCACCCCCAGAAACTGACCAACGCCCCACCCCAGAGGGTGATACACCCCCAGGCAAATAGCGCGATCGCTACACTCGCTAACCAGGGCACACCCATCCAGGTGAGGGGATGCAAATCGCGAATCCAGGCGATGCCCACACCGTGAAAGCCAAAGCCCCACAGCAGAGGATAGAGCCAGACCCGTTTGAACTTGATACTAGAGTCGATTGCCTGTGTCCGAATCAATACCCATAGGGGAACTAACGCCACCCATGCCAACCACCAGACGTTGCCTGGGGCGACGGTTAACCCCATCAAAGCCCCACTACCAAAGGCGATCGCCAGTTTTGTGGGTGAGTTCAACGATTTTGCGATCACAGGTCACACCCTTAATGCAAGTCGGCTTCCCAAACAGCAATGTAAATGCGATCGCGATTATTGCGTTCAATAATGCCTTCCAGTCCGTTCGATTCAAAGGTGTAGCGATTCGAGTCACGTTCTCGCACCCGTTTTAATGCATCCTCCACGTCTTCTGTTAATCGTCCGCCCAACATGCCATTGAGTGTGACTTGCATCGTCAACGGATCGACCGATTGAGCAAAGGAGGCTTCGCTCTGACGCACTCGACTCGTATCGCGATCGTAGATGTAAGCCAGCGTCACTTTGTTGGGAATGACATCATACAGAGCCGTGCGAGTGTTGCGCCAGTAGCCATCTCCAGCGCGATTGGGTTCGCCCAACAATCCGACAATTTCATCTTCGCTTGTCCCAACGGGTACTCCTGGAATACTCGGACGCTCTGAGCCATTGCCACGCTCTGGTTCCGGTTGGGGTTCATTCTTTTCTGAATTCTCGGACGGGTTGTCTTCCTCCACTGAGATCGGTCCCAGCGAGGGTGGAGGAACAACCTCCGGTTCTGAGGGGCTTTCCTCTGGGCTGGCCTCTGGCGAAGGCACTTCCTCAGGTTGCTCAACAGACGGTAATTCACTCTCTGGAGAGGGCAGTGGGTCTGGGGAGAGAGCCGTTTCGGGCACCTGCCGGGTCTGATTCCAAACGGCAGCGATCGCCGCAATCGCAATCGACGCAATCACAACCAATCCCAAAATGACAAACAGCGATCGCGAAGGACCACGCCGTGCCGGAGCAACAGGCGATGTTCGTTGCACTGGGGGAGCCGGAGGAGCCGGGGAAATCGGCGTCGGAGAAACCGGGGGCGTCGGCTGAGGCGCACGGGGAGCGATCGCTACTGTTGCCATATGAGAAACCGGATCGGCAACCGGAGCAGGAACCGCTGCATTGGCTCCGTTGGCTCCATTCCCTCCATTCAGGGCATCGAGGAGTTGAGGCGCAACCGCTACAGAATCCGCACTGGGTAACAACGCTAGCCAATCCGCAACTGTTTGTGGGCGATATTTCACCTCGACTGCCATGCCCCGCATCACAGCCTGGTTGATCGCGGCACTGAGCTCTGGGCGAAGATCGCGGGGAGCAGGCATGGGTTGGCGATCGCGCAAAATTGCCGCCACCGGAACATAGGCCGTCAACAGCGTATAGAGTGTTGCTGCCAGGGCATAGACATCCGTTGCGGGAGTGCGTTTCTCATGGGAGATGTATTGCTCCACCGGAGCATAGCCCGTTGAGATAATGCTGGTGTGAGTCTGAGCAACACCGGGGGTAAACTCTCGCGCAATGCCAAAGTCGATTAAGACGACCTCCTGCGTCCCCTGCCGCAAAACAATGTTTTGGGGCTTCACGTCCCGATGCAACATACCGTTTTGATGCACCACTTGCAGGGCTGCCCCAATCTGCAGAATGTAATGGATGGCGATCGCTTCAGAAAGGGGGCGATCGGGCATCACTAATGCCTCCAGGGTTTGACCCGGAATATAGTCCATCACCAGGTAGGGAATGCCTTCTTCCATAAAGAAATCATTCACCCGCACAATGTTGGGATGGATGCAGAGTGCCAGTCGTCGCCCCTCATCCTGGAATTGCTGCACCAGGCGCGGAAACTGGGGGTCTTGCTGATTTGCCTGGTTCAGCGTTTTGATAACGACAATCTGCCCCAAATAGTGGTGGGTTGCCTTAAACGTGATGCCAAATCCACCCTGTCCCAATACCTGATCCAGGGTATATTTTCCACCTTGCAGCGTCTTGCCCACGGACGTGTTCATGATCTACTGATGTAGCTAATGCTCTCCAAAGCTTAGCATTTCAGGCTTCATCGCTTCAGCAAATCCGTCTTGTGTTAGAGACGATAGTAGCGTTGTACCTCTTCTAATGGAACGCTCCAGAGGTGCTCTGGTTCCCAGCGATCCACATCAAAGCTCGATCGCCGACCGCGATCGTAGGCATTCCACAGACGAGTTTTCACCATCTGCCACGAAGGATGTTGGTGAGCGATCGCGTTTAGCAACCCCAACCCTAAGACAAGATGCACCGGGCGAAACTTTGACCCCAGTAAAAACGCTTGAACCTCAGCTTCGCCAATGGGGTCAGTGCCGTAACCCGTCAACACATGGATGCCATCGTGTAATTGCTTGCGGCGAGGTCCAGTGGTGAAGGGAGCCAGATGATGGCGATCGAGTGACTCCGCCCAGGCGTGACCCAGCGTACCTACCGGGAGCGATCGCAACTCCTCTAAATTGACAAACGGCGGAACACTAGCCCCCAGAGCATCAGAGAGGCGATCGATCAGATCGAGAAACCGTTGAACCTTGGTTGGTGAAGGCGGAGAGAAGAGCATAGGAAAAAAAGAGAGAAGAGAGAAAAAAAGAAGAGAGAAAAAGACCGGGTCGGGGTGCGGCATTTAGTCGGCAATTAATGAATAAGTTGCAAAGCCAAACTGCCAAATGCCACACCCTCACAAAACTGCCGATGCCACACCCCGTGAAATCCTGTTAAGCGAATCTGTAGGGGCGTTTCGCGAAACGCCCTGATGAAAGCCTCGCGTTCCCCAGAAAATTGAGATTACACAAAGGTAAATCCACTATTGAAATCGGTAATGCTGACCCCAGCGACAACTCCAATCAGTTCAGGAGTTCCGCTTCCAGTCGCATTTTTGTAATAGATGCCCGTTCCAGCAAAGCCCAACTGCTCCGGCAGTGCCCCAACGGTGTAATTTTCAGCCGTCCCCTTGAGTTGAATTTTGTCTTGCGTGGGGTTAAAGTCCACAATCAGTGCATAGTCGTTTAATCCCGGTGTAACGGAGTTGCCATCGTCATAAAAGACAGCTGAGGCATTTCCCAAAACAAAGGTGTCTTGTCCCCCACCGCCACAGAGAGTATCCACATCTCCCACGCCAAAATCGGTCGCCGTTGCCCCCGTCAGCGTATCGTTGCCTAATCCAGTCCAGATGACATCATTGCCGTCGGTGCCCGTCACATTGTCGTTGGTTCTGGGAAAGCGGGATGCTTGAGCAATATTTTGCAAGTCATAGAAGATGGTGCGAGCTTCAGTTGGGGTAACTCCAGCACTCTCGACGACCTCTAAAACATCGCTGGCGATCGCCCTAAATTCAGTGCGGGTAATGGTGCGATCGCTAAAGGCAGCTTTCACACTTGCTTTAAGGTCTGCCACACTGCTCTCAGACGGAGCATTATCCACACTCGCCTGAACATCGCTGATCAATTTGCGGATATTTTGCTTCTGAATCTCAGACAGTCGAGCAGCACGTCGAGCATTAATACGGGCATTCGTTGCAGTAGCCATTAAAGAACTCCTTTTGCAGTTGAGCAGTGGATTAACGTAAATTCGGATCAGGATTTTGGCGGTTGAAACCGCCGCTAGCGGAACACAATTGACCTGCGTTGGTTCGTCTAACCCTGGATTTTCCGTAGTCTGCGAAGGCAGACTTGGCTCCAGTAGCCGCGAATTTATTCGCCAGGGTCTTAAACCGAACTAGCGTTGGGATTGAGCTTCGTCGTTCATTTCACGCAGGCGAAACTAACCGCTACAGCCGTAGCAGTTTGGATATTGCCTGATGCACGGTGATACCGATTCTTGAAAATGGCGTGACAGCCTGAGCAGGGGCGTTTTGTGAAACGTCCTTACCAGAAAATCGTCAGTCCAGCGTTAGAAAATGGCTCCGGTTGGTAACCGTGTCACTTACTGCTGTTGTTGCATGCGCGATCGAATCAGCTCTCGCACTTGTTGACGCTGTTCTTCCGTCAAAATGGCGGTGACTTGCTCTTGGGTAGATTGAAAGATGGAGCGCAGTTGAGTTCGCTGATCCTCCGAGAGATTCATTGACCGGACTGCGGATCGAAAGCTACTGCCATTTTGCAGAGTTGTTCTAAATTGCTCTCGCTGGTCTGGGGTTAAAAGGGCTTCTAACTCAGATCGAGTATTCTCCCGAATTTGGGCAAGCTGAGTTTGTTGATCTGGTGTGAGATCGAGTTCCTCTAAGACCTGTGACCATTGCTCCATAGGGGTCGGGCTTTGAGCCTGAACCGTCATCGGATGAAGGGCAACGGCAAGTCCGGCAGCAAATCCAACGACTGCCATTACACTTCCAGTCAACACCGTTGCGGGTTTCATCATCGGTTTCATCGCATCATCTCCTTTCTGGATAACCGTTTGATATCCCCATCCTAAAAGGTGCAATAGGGCGATCGCCTGAGATGAATGTCACGATTCAATCCATGACAAATAGCATAGTAAAGCAACATGAAGCCATTACTCGACTGAAAAGTTTTTCATTTTTCAGTAGAAATACTGACCGGATCACCCATAGCATCAGTGTAATAATGCACAGCAAGGGTTAAACGGTTTTTCGATCGAGTTCTAATATAGCTATCGCCACTTCATTTAGGGCAGAAAGGATCTGGGGGCTGCGCTCCCAACCCCGTCCTAAACCAAGTAGCGACGGCTATCTCCCTGAGTTTATAGACGTAGCCACAACCGTTAGGACAATTCAAAGTCCATCATCAACAAGAGGCTTAAGTCTCTTGTTCTACCGTGTCCTAGGGAAAGTAGCTACAGGCACAAGTGTCATCGAGTTCCAGTTTGCTTCGTCACTAGGAGATATAAGTCATGACTGATCAGAGAGATCCGTGGTTTGACCAACAATGGGCGATCGCGTTTTGTCTGTACCTGCTGATCTTGGTGGTTATTACTGTCGCTGCCTATCTCCGGATTTTGCCAACCCAACTCGATGCCATCCCTGCCTATGACACCCTGGGACACTTCTTTTTGTTGGGAATTGCCAGTTACTTAAGTCATTTAGCCCTGCGAGGGCGCACCTTTTTTATCGGCAGATACTCACTCCCGCTAGGACCAACCCTAATTGGGGCGATCGTCATTGTGGACGAGACATTGCAGGGCTTATCACCCTATCGCACTGTCAGCATGACAGATGTCGCCGCTAGTTTTAGCGGCATTTTGCTGTTTTATCGACTAGCCAGAGCGCAAACTATTCTCAAGCATTAATAATCGCCCAAAAGGCAGCGATAAAAGACTCTAGATCTGGATCAGGAGGCTGCTGAGATAGATCCGTAATTCTACGAGCATAACTCACCCCTCGATACTGCAACATCACTAGACGTGGTACTGCAACTTGATTTCTCTGAAACTGGTGAGAACTGCCTACTGGCAAAGGCTTCTGGGAGACAGAGGACGGTAACTCGTAACGAATGCCACGATAGATCAAGTACATCAGCTTACCCTCTTCCTATCATAAGGAGCTACACAAGCTATTGTTTTAGACGTTGATCACCGTGAAATTATGCAAATACGCAAAACTAATTTTTACCGCTTCATCTCGTATTGATCCTAATTCTCTAACATCTGTAATCGATACAAGCTGGCGTATAACCCACCTTGATCCAGGAGTTCCTCGTGGCTCCCGGACTCGATCAACTGCCCCTGTTTCAAAACCAGAATGCGATCGACACTGCGGATCGTTGACAGACGGTGAGCAATAATAATCGCTGTTCGCTTCACCAACAACCGCTCTAGAGCTTGCTGAATCATCGCTTCGGTACCCACATCCAAATTAGCGGTTGCCTCATCCAAAACAAGGATGTGCGGATCACGAATCGCGGCACGGGCAAAGGCGATTAATTGCTTTTGTCCTCCAGACAGGTTGGTGCCCCGTTGTCGCAATAGCGTGTCATACCCTTGAGGCAACTGCTCAATAAAACTAGCAACGTTCGTTTGCTCAGCGGCAGCCCGAATCGCTTCGATGGGATACTCTTCTCCCAATGTAATGTTGCTCTTGACGTCGCCTGCAAACAAAAAGCCATCTTGCAGAATGACTGCCATCCGTTGGCGCAACTCGACTTGAGGCAAATCACGAATATCGATGCCATCTAGCAAAATGCGCCCCTGCGTCACTTCATACAGTCGGCAGAGGAGGCGAATAATCGAGCTTTTGCCTGCCCCGGTCGGCCCTACCAATGCCACTTTTTCGCCCGGACGAATGATGAAGTTGAGGTCGCGTAACACAGGTTCATCGGGCTTGTAGCCAAACCAAACGCCATCAAAGCGAATTTCGCCTGCTGTACGAGGGGTTGCTGCTTCTACGTGGTCTGATCGCTCTGGATCGCGGATTTCGATTGGCTCATTGAGGATGTCACTGACTCGCTCTAATGCCGTGAATCCGGCTTGAATGGCGGTGAATTGCTCCGCAAACTCTCGCAGGGGGTCAAATAGGCGTTGAGCAAAGAGAATAAAGGATGCCAGAATCCCAAAGTTGAGGGCATCTTGCAGCACGAGCACGCCCCCCACCCAGAGCACAGCCGCGATCGCCGCCAGTGCTATCCATTCCAATGTGGCTGACACCGCAGAGTCATAGAAGATCGTCTTATCGACTTCAGTGACATAGCGTTGGTTGATTGTGCGATACAACTGAGAGTTAAACTGCTCCCGCCGAAAGAGTTGGACAACATTGATGCCAGTAATGTTTTCCTGCAAGGTGGAGTTCAGTGCCGATAGCTCCTCCCGTGCTCTGTAGTTGGCAGTGCGATATTGCCGCTGAAAGTAAACAATCAGCCCCGTCACCGGAATCAACAGGCTCACGAGCATCAGTGCCAGTTGCCATTGCAGCGTAAACATGGTGACTGTAATAACCACCATGGAGAACAGGTTGCCGACAATGCCGATCGCCCCTGTAGAGAACACATCGCCCAGCGCATCGACATCACTGGTGAGGCGAGTAATCAACCGTCCAACCGGAGTCCGGTCAAAAAATCGCGCAGCAAGGGAAGTGACGTGATAGAACAGGTCATCCCGAATATTGGCAGTGATGCGTTGCCCAACCTTTTGCACCATGTAGCCCTGCCAACCATCGACAGCTAGCCGAACGGCGATCGTCGCTATCAGCAGCAGCACCAGCAGGTTTAATCCACTCGCTAACGTTTGCCCTTGCAAAAACCATAGGACAGGCTCATTGCGGATTAGAGAAATTGCCTGCCCCACGAGAATCGGTTGGATGGCTTCGGCAATCGACAACGGGATCAACAGAACAAGGGCGATCGCCAGTAATCGCTTGTTTTGTCGGGCGTAGGGAGCTAGAAGCCGCAACAGTCGCCAATCGGTTTGCCGAGGGGGTCGGCGTTCCTCATTTGAGGAAGATGCACTGGTCATGCTGGAGGGTTGATGAGGGTCTGCTCTATTTTAAAGTGTTCTCAATTTAGTGAGCGAATATACAAAATTCCCACACTCTATAACCCACCCCCTACTCCCTACTCACCACTCCCTGTGTCTCCACTCGAATGCGCTCGATCAGATCTTGCAATCCGTCGCGATCGAGGCGGTAGCTCAGGGGATGAGCAATCAGTCGGGCAGTGCTCTCAAACAGGCGATCGGTTTCCAGCAAATTATTTTCCTTGAGCGTACGTCCAGACGCGACTAGATCCACGATCGCCTCTGACATTCCGGTGATTGGTCCTAACTCAACCGACCCGTAGAGCGGCACGATTTCGACAGGCAAATCGAGGCTCTGAAAATATTCGCGAGCACAGTTAACAAACTTTGAGGCGACACGGCTGTGAGGAGGCAGATCCAGGGCTGAACGATAGGGACTGGTTGCTTTCACAGCAACGGACATGCGGCACTGTCCAAACCCCAAATCGACTAAATGAGCGACGTTGGGCTGCTTCTCCCGCAAAATGTCATAGCCCACAATACCCAACTGTGCCTGCCCATATTCCACATAGACAGGAACATCATAATTGCGAACCAGCAAGGCTTTAGCCGTATGGGACGTATCCCAAATTTCTAACTGGCGATTGCTGGAATCGAGAAACGCGCTGAAATCCAGCCCAACCACCTTCAACAGCCGAATGCTTTCTTCTAATAACCCGCCTTTGGGAAGTGCAACAGTAATCATCGCAATGTCAGTAAACCTTTAGCGATCCTACACTGTGGAGCCAATCAGAATCGCATTCCTGCCCACTGCTCTATGGGGTCAGTCGATCGCACCACTTTCATCCCCGCATCGACAAATCGCTGAAATGCCGCATCTGCCTGTTCAGTAAAGTCCACCACATCGGGAACGACGACGGGGGAGGTGCAATCCTCCAGCAGATAAATCTTTTGCGCCAGGACTGGGTCAGTTGCTTGAATGCCAGTCAACAGATCATCGATCGTCCAGGCGACGCAGTGACTCTTGGCTTGTCCCGCAATGATGACCGCATCGTAGGTCAACAGCCTTTCGAGCAGTGGGGTGTTGCTCTGGGCGATCGCCTGTTCTTCGTGATCGATCAGCACCTCCGGCTTCAGCACCGAATAGTTTTCGGTCAGGGGATTGCCGCCTTTAATCTCAAACTGGGTCTGGCTCTGGCGAGCGATCGCATGGAAAAAGCAAGCCTCCTCCACCGAGGACACCAGCGCATGACCAATGCCCCCCAGCATGGAGTGATAGGGCCACACGGTCAGGAGATATTTGCCGTGTTGGTTCAATTGGCGCACATAGTGCAGTGCGTATGCCTGGAGCCGCTCCACATTACCCTGCGTTACATCAGGGGCGATCGCCGGATTTGCCTGCCACACGCCCTGTTCGACATCCTCCAGGGAGATCATCGTCATTGCCGGGGGATGCTCTCCGGCTTGATTCACCCAAAACACCGAGTGAAAAATTTGCATGGCACTGTGGGTGTCCATCGTCGCCACAATGGTCGTGATTTTGCCCAGATTGCGGTAGATAAATTCGCACAATCGCACATTGTCATCTACCGCACCCGTGCCCGATCGCCCACCCACAAACAGCTCAAACCCCGGAATGCAAAAAGTATTTTGCACATCGATCGCCAGCAAACAAACGCGGAAGCGATCGTCGGTCGCCGGGGTTAGCCCTTGTTGGTTTGCCCAGGCTTTCGCCTCGATTGCTCGCGTTTGGTAAGGCACACGCCAGACCTCCCCCACTTTGTAGGGATCAAAGTGAGTTGGAATCGGCAATTGGGTGATTGTACTCATCAGATTCTCCTGAAATATGAGATCTCCGGCTCTTGAGCCACCTTAACGCTTCAACCGATGCCCTAAGTCGGGGTCTGGGTTAGCGAACTTGAGCAATCACAGTGCGGTGACGGGGGCTATTACACACCACCTTGGGAAACTCAAACCCCGCATCGTAGATCGCTTGCTCCAGATTGAGGGCAAAGTATTCGTCGAGATAGGGTTCTGTGCTCTTGAGCAAGGTCAGGATGTAGGGTGGCATTTTGGCATAAATCTCAGAACGGGGGTTCATGTCCATCAATGCGACATAACCACCGGGTTTGAGTACTCGCCGCGCCTCTTGTAACACCGCTACAGCAGCCGTTTGAGGCAACTCGTGAAAGATCAAAAAGGCAGATACCAGATCAAAAGATGCCTCCGGTAGAGCCGTCGATTCCGCCGCAGCGTGCAGCCAGGTCGGTTTAGGTGAGTCGGTCGTGGGGCGCGTCTCAGCCCGATATTGGGCGATCGCCAAAAAGTAAGGCGACAAGTCCACTCCGGTAATCTGCGCCTGAGGATAGGTTGCCTGCATGGCAAACGTGCTCATGCCAACGCTGCATCCGACATCGAGAATCGTCTGTGGGTCAGAGGTCAAGTGCTCCTTCAACGCCGCATGATAACTCTGCCGTAACCAGGCATCCCCTTTAGCTCCTGCCTCTGCCCAGATTCGCGCATGAACCGCATGAGCCGCTACTTCTACTTCCATCGCAGGTTCCCACCCTAAATTTCCTTCCTCATAGGCGTGAAATGACTTCAGGTAATAGTCGGGATAGATCAAGTTTGGATTCTTGATAGTGGCTAGCTCCGTCTCCCAATCTGAGGAGAACTCAGCCTCACTCTGGCGCGATCGCAACGTCTGTACCTCTTGTCGCCAGTACACACCAATCGACTCTGCCCGTTGAATCATCATATTGCGTGCCCGGTTTTTGGCTAACGCTGCCAACGGCTTAATCGACAAAATACCGTTTACAATGCGGGATGCCAATCGAGGAGACGGTTTTGCAAAAGCAGTCATGAATTAAAACAGGTATCTCAACATCCAATATTTTAGGGGGTTCCCTGTTTCTGAGAAACCCGATCGCCCACAAAGTGATTGACCAGAAGTTGAAGGAGGGAGGCAGTGGCATCCCCCAATGGGGATTTAAGGGAGAATCCCCAGTACCTGGTTCTCACACGCTGGAAACAACCCTGTATCGAATTTGGGGCATTGTTGAACGCAGGTATGATTTTGAAAACGCACCCTGCTGTAGGGACGTTTCGCGAAACGCCCCTACGAAATTCATACATCTGTCAGGCAGTCAGGAGGTTAACGCCCCTTGCCCATCACACCCCTTTAGAATGGCATACATAGCAGTCCTAAATCGATCGTGAAATCTACTCTTTCATGCGGCATTCGTCATTATTTATATGACCAGAAACGATTGACCAATGACCATTGACCATTAACCATTGACCATTAACCATTGACCATTGACCATTGACCATTAACCATTAACCATTGACCATTAACCATTAACCATTGACCATTGACCATTGCCCCCATCCCAGACTTCTTCATGAATCCAATAGGATGGCAATAGATTGAGGAACCGAATCGAGTATAGATACTCCGCAAAATGCCCTTACTGTCGCCTATGGATAGGACAGAGTTCCAATCGTTTAACCCAGACAAATTTGATTTGATTAAAGCTAAAAAACAAGCCTGGAAGCTATCTTCCAGGCTTTTATTTCTACTGATGATAGCGATCAAAAATAGTAGAAAACATCACAAGTCGATCAAAGATTTTGCATTAGCCAATTTGCGTTTTTTCTTCAAGACTCAGGCTACAAAGATCGACAAAATCAAGCCACAATTTTTTCACTTCGGGATTATATTCCTCGAAATAAATGGTTTGAAACCAAAGGTTTAAATTCTCATCCTTCTGAGCCAATTGCCGACGAATTAGAGCAAATACCTCAACGGTAACCATTGGGTTTTTCTGCTTTTCCAAAACTTTTGACCAGTGTCTTACACGCTCTGCGTCTTTCGTTTCAATGATTTTTACTAATTTTTGACTAATATCAAAAAGGCTTGCCTGACTCATAACAATACCTCATCCAGATCTCATTTCTTTTTTCTTCTGGTTTCGGTTTTCTCCGGATTCCCAGCCCGTAATTTTGCATATTTGGTTAAAGTTTTGATGAAGTTTGGCTTAAGTCGTTTGAAGTCGAGATTAATTAATAGAAAACGTAATGTTTTAATTCAGGTAATAAGCGTTTTAGGGCGTCCGACATCGTAAACTCCGAAATTTCACTGACGACAAAAATCATTCCCTTTCCAAGATTTCCTGATTGAGTGAGTGGACGCGGAATAAGTGGTATATAGTTCTCTCTCGATTGCAGCCCTGTGTGCTCAAAACCTATCTCCATCGTTGATAGGTTTCTGGCGAAATCCTTTTAGGGTTTGACTCAGCTTTTGGTGGGTTGTCGGTCAGAGGTTATTAAATCTGGGGCATAGAGTACCTTGAAGAAACAACGTCATTGGTTAGATTTTGCAGAGTACGCATCGCTAGTTGGGCTAGGTGTAGGGTCAGTTGCGTCCTTTGTTTCCTCGCAAGTGCTCTATACTTCAGCTCCTCTATCGCTATTGGTGCTATTGAATTTGGCGAACCGTCGTCGCTTTGAGCATCTGACCGAGCAAAACACAGCGATCGCCATTACCGATATCGATCGCAAGCTCTCCAAAAACATTGAGCTATTGAATCAGCAGGTGCTGTCGCTGCCAACCGTTGAGGCAATGGGCAGCTTAAAGAAGACCCTGCTAAACAAAAATCGAGAGGTGTTGGATGAGCTATCCACTGACATTAATAAGATTAAGCAGGAAGTCTTAGAGCGATTTTCAGTCCTCGATCGGCAAAATCTGGGTTCAGTTCGGCAAGAGTTGATCCACATCCAGGGGCAATATAGTCAGCTCAACGATGCAGTGAGCCACCTGAACACGCAGTTGAGCCAACTATCGAACTCAAAACGCCTTGACGAGGTTGAAAGCACGATCGCCAAGCTCAAAGCTAACACCCTGCAACTGCGAGACAACCTGCAAAGTCTGGCAGACCAGACTCGCCCCACCCTCACCTCGCTGCAAGATCAGATCAATCACCTCAACCGCCAATTTCAAAAGCTGCCACCTCCGTTTGATGCAACAGCGTTGAGACAAGAAGTGACCGAGTTAATCCGAGTTGTGGCAGATTTGGTGCCCAAGCGCGACTGGCATAACTTGCAAGCTGAGATCAAAGCGTTGCAACAACAGCAAGAAGCCCGAACTCAATCTGAGGAAGCGTTACGTTACAAGCTGCAAGAGCTGAATCAGCAACTTCAAAAACGCCCCGAAAAGTCGAGCCTGACCGCTTTACAAAACCAGATCAACCACCTCGATCGCCAGATTAAAAAGCTGCCTCCTCCCTTTGACTCCACATCGTTAAAGCGAGAAATTGCCCAACTGGTCAAAGCTGTAGGTGACCTCGTCCCCAAGCGGGATTGGGGCGCACTCACCGCTCAAATCAAAGCCCTGCAACAACAGCAGGAGTTTCAGAAGCAGTTTGAAACAACGTTGCGCCAGGAGTTGCAAGAACTCAGCCAACAGTTCCAGACGCTATCAACGCTCTCAACAACCGAGCTTTCAGCGGCACCAATCCGGCCATCAGAACCCTCTTTTCCTCTTACCCCGATCGCCCCTACAACAGAACTGACCCTTGAACTGCCAGTGGACAACACCACGGCTCACCCTCCAGGCGATTTTCAAGGGCGGATTGAAACGGTCTTAAACCGAGAGCTACAGGCGATCGCCCAACAGTTGCGAGAGTTACCCAGCGGCTCTCAACTGCAAGCCCAGATTGAGGCGACGGTCGAGCGCGAATTGGAAGAGGTCAATGAGCAGTTGCAGGCGTTTCCTGCTAGCCCTCATTACCAACTCGTGTTTGACTTCAAATCGTCCCAATCCACCGGATACAGGGCGAGTTCCAATCGGGCTGCTCTCGAACATGCGCTGGACGTCACTCAGGAACGGCTGATTCTCATTCTGCCGTGGTCAAACCAGTGCCCCCTGGATCAAGTTTTGCTGCATAAATTAGAGGCATTTTTGCAACGGGGTCGGCGGTTAGATGTGGGCTGGTGCCACCAGGCAAACCGCGATGAAGAACGGTTACTCAGCACGATCAATCATCGCTGGTCAATTCACCCCATTCAAAAGGAACTGCAATCGACCCTGCAAAAGTTGCTGCAACTCAAACGCACCTATCCCCAGCATTTCCAATTCAAAGTTTTGGGAACTAGCGGTAACTTCTTAGTCTCTGATCAGGCATTTGCGGTCATGGGCATTGATGAGGCTCTGGTGTCTACCAACAGCCTGCCTGAGATGGAGTTGAAGTTGTGGACGGATGACCCAGAGGTGATTCAACAATGCATCACTCAGTTTGATCATCCCGTGCCCAACCCCAACGACATCACCGCCTATTGGAATCAAGCCGTTACCCGCTACGACCTGGGCGATCGCGAAGGGGCAATTGCTGACTTTAATCAGGTCTTGTCCATCAACCCTAATGACGCGATCGCATACAACTACCGGGGGTTAGCCCGATATGACCAGGGCGATGTGACTGGGGCGATCGCTGACTTCAACCGTTCACTCCATCTCAACCCGCATCAGGTTGCTGCCTATTGCAACCGGGGCTTTATTCGCTCAGAGCAGGGCGATCAACTCGGAGCCATTTCTGATTTCAGTCTGGCAATTGAGAAACAACCCACTTCGGCGATCGCTTATTTCTATCGGGGCATTGCCGACCAGAAATACAACGATCCGCTGGCAGCAGCCACCGACTTTGGAGAAGCCATTCGGCTCATGCCCGACTCCCCCATGTCCTACTATCACCGGGGTCAGGCATACCAAAAGTTGGAAAACTTGCGGGGGGCGATCGCTGATTTTGAAATTGCTGCGCGTCTGTTTACCGAACGGGGTAACGCCACCAATGCTCAAAAAGCATCTAAGAGTGCTGCTAAGCTCAAGCGTTTGCTCAGCCAGCAACCTGCCAACCTTCAACCTGACATCGTCTTGTCAACATCCACTCCACCCATAACTAATGTAGAGACAACTCTCGAACCCAGAGAAAGCGTTCCCTCCGAAAACGGTTTTTTTTCGCCAGCAGGCGTTTTTGAGCCTGCGAACCCCAACGATGTAATCCGTGAAACCAATGGTCATGGAGCAGCTTTATTAGAGCCAACCAACATCACGCTAGAGCCATCCTCTCAAGAAGAGAGTGCTCCTGCGGCAAATGTTGCGCCTAATACTGCGCCTGTGGTCGTGAATCCACTGTTTCTAGTTGACATGGATGATGATGCAGTCACGGAAATTCTCAATCCTCCGCAACTCCCTTTGCCGATAAGACAGGAGGAACCGTCTCTACCTCCCATCGCCGTTGAGTCAGGTGAATCTGAACCGGACGGAACTGAACCAATTGGATCTGAAGCAATTCAAATTGAATCGATTGCGATCGCACCCACAACTGAGTCTGATCTTGTCGAGCCACCAGAGCAGCAAAATCCACTCACCGCTGTAGAGACAGAGGTAACCCAGAGCAGTGCCCCCACTGAGGCGATCGCCGATAACAACGCCAATGCCCCAATAACTGATCTGTTTGACGATGAAACAGATTTTTTGGCTCAGTTAGCCGAACACCTGGATGCTCAACCTGTCGTTGACGCACCCATTTATCAAGGTATTGAGACACTCTCCAATTTTTTTTACGACGCTGAGCCAAAGCAAGAGGGTATGAGCAATGGCACAGCATCCCTGAGCGAGAGCCAACCCACTGGAGGGAGCAATCAGCCTGACGAAGAAACGACTTTGTCTCGTCCCGACCAGGAAACGCTAGCTGAATTTAGCAATCGCTTCTTTAGTTGAGGATTTTGGATTTAATAGCCCTCTTCTATTACTCCCTCTGCCAACAAATCCCAGACAAACCTCGTTTCCAATCTCCTGCTTGGAAGTGAAGTCCTATAGCCGTAGTCACCTCATACCGATTTAATGTTTGATTATGACAGATCACTGGGTAGGGGCGTTTCGCGAAACGCCCTTACGGAATCATGTGCAGAGGCACAGGTTCTACCCGCGTGATGCGTCTCCACCCATAAGGCTTCATCAAGCCTCTAAATATAGCAGTACTCACTGAGGTTAAAACGGGGTGCAGGGGGAACCCCTGGCCGGGGGCGCAGCTCCCACACCCCCTTATGCCTTAAGGCATATGCGTAGGGCTATAAATAATTAAAGTTTCTGTAAAGATACGTAGGTGTTAATTAAAGCTTTTGGTGTCAAGCTCCGTACACCAAGCAATTCTCCGATCGCCTGGCATCATCCCTCGCCAAATACGCGCTCTCCTGTTGTCTGAGGCTGTTAATACGTCAAAAAGCTCGCCAGAGGAGGGTTACGAAGGGATCAACGCTCTCTCAAGTAGCCCCTTCACCTATCCGGATCACTTAACTCTGCCTTCAAACTTTAGGTAGATCTTCGGTAAATCCTTCAAGATTTTATGAAGGGGGCAACCAAGCCCACCAGGATTTGAGGGGCTGATAGTAAGATTTATACATCGAAATGCTCCTCCCAGCGATTGCTCTGTTGGTTTTCCCAGTTTTGATAGTCGGTGTAGAGGTTAGCAATCGGGATACGGATCGAAGTTGAAATCGCCTCGAAGAAAAGTTTGTGTAAAAACCCTTCACGATATTTGGTCAGGTCATATATGACTTCCTACATCGCCCCCTCTAAGGTTGCTTTGTCTCCGTCTGATCTCGTTAACACCCCTCTTTCCAACACCTCTATCAAAACGGTTCAAGATCATCGCGTCTTGCCACCCATCTATTTTTACATTCCCCAAGACCAACTACCGTTCACAGAAGTTCCCGACGATATCGACGCCAATTGGCAGATGTTTGCTCCAGGGGTTTTTGCGTGGACGCTACAAACCTACATTCGGCTGAAGCAAGATGGCTTTCCCTGTGAGTTTACAGGCTCTCTGCCCGATGAAGGCATCATTGTTATGCATCGGGATTCCGTTCCTCAAAAGTGGAAGCCAAGCCACAAACAGCTATTTGTCTGCATTCAAGCCGATCGCACTCAACACCCCTGGGCTCACTTCCATGTGGTTCACAATCCCCAAGGTGTACTGCCCGACGGTAAGTTTGAGATCCGTAACAGCTACTACATCCCCCACTGGGCACCCCAACCCGGACTGATTCCGCGTGACCCTGCACGGGGCGATCGCTTTGAAAACATTGCCTTCTTTGGGCACGAGCGCAACCTTGCCCCTGAGCTAAAACACCCCGCCTGGGAAGCAGCATTAACAGAGATGGGTCTGACCTGGCATGTTATCGATCGAGACCACTGGAATGATTACAGCCAGGTTGATGCCGTGGTTGCTGTTCGCAGCTTTAACCAGCAAGATTTCACTATCAAGCCTGCTCTCAAGCTCTACAACGCCTGGCACGCAGGAGTTCCCGCTATTTTGGGATGCGAGTCTGCGTTTCGGGCAGAGCGGATTAGCCCCATAGACTATCTCGAAGCCACCTCCGCCGAAGAAACCCTGAGCCTGCTACGGATACTGGTTGAAAACCCAGATCTCAGACAAGCTATGGTGCAAAACGGCAAAGTGCGCTCCAGGGAAACCAATCCCACAATTCACCTGAAGATGTGGCGCGACTTGATTTTGGGCACTGCCGTACCCGCTTATGAAAATTGGCGTCGGGCATCCTCGTGGCAACGCAACAAGTTCTACACACGTCACAGTGTCAAGCAAAACGTAGAGCGGATTAAGCGGCGCAGCGCAGAGTTGTACGGGTTATTCAGACCACCTGTGCCAGAGGCAACTCCAATGCAATCTCCTGCATACCTTAATTCCGTGCCTACCAACGCTTAATACTGCTATTCACAGATAGGGTTTGGCAATAAAACCAGGGGGGTGTGAAGGCTGTGCCTCCAGTCAGGGGTTCTACCCCTGCACCTCAAATTCCTACCTTGATTTACGACGAGTTGTACTTATACCAATTTGAAACGGTACTCGCCTGGGTGAAGTACAAAACGTGGGGGCTTGGCAATGCCAAACCCCCTACGTAAAGATCAATTCGTGCTCCAGCTTCCTATCCTTTCGCCTTGACTGTTTCTCCTTGTTCTTCGGTGACTAAGGCGTTAATGGGGGGTTGATTTTTGGTTAGCTTGAGTCGAATTAGTTTGGCGATCGCCCGTGGTACTCCATACAATTTACTGAAGAATAAATTCCAGAAATAGCCGTATTGTGGAAACCGCTTGACTAATAAGAAGTCAGAGATCACATGAAAGCGAGGAGGCTTCATGGCAGCAGGTTTATCAACGTAACGAATCTGTTCATCACCCGGTAACCAGTGACCAATAATGAGATCGCGTTGATAAGAAACCGCTTGCACAAATAATCCAGATAACCGATCAAATCCTGAACTGGGAATCCAGGTAATCGCTCCTAACATTTGTGTGGTTTGAGCGAGAACAGGAAGCGTTTTTTGAACGAGTTGATTATTCCAGACAATATTGTTGAAATTTTCAAAGTGATAGCCGTAGTTATCTTTGCGTTCAAAGAAGGGAAAGAATAACCAACGAACATCAAATCTTAACTCTAATGGGGCGATCGGAACTTCGAGTAACCCCTCATAGTTTCCATTTCGATAGGGGTTTGGATCAGCAGCCGTTTTTTTGCAAACGTCCAATTGGTCAATATCGGGAATGCCTGTCCATTCTTTTTTAATGGCATCAATATCACGAAAATCAATGACCGCTTTCTTAAGCCGTAAAACCCAGCTATCTGGAAAGCGTTCAAAGTATTTGATGACCAATTCAACAATATCAGGATGAGCTAAATCATCATCATCTAACGCTAAAACATAATCACCTGTCGCATTTAGTAATGCTACGAATCGTTGCATCATCTCTCCGCGATAGGGACTCACTAAACTTTTGACTCTGCTATCTTGAATGGGACGTGGAGAAACTCCCGGAGGATAGACTAAAACAAACTCAACATTACCTTGAATTCTTAACAGTTCATTAATCCAAAAGTCAGAAAAATTCCCTCTTGTAGGGGTCACAATTGATAGAACTGGCTTTCCCTTCATTACTCATTACCGTTAATAGTTAAGTTAGTCGTTTTAAGCATGACCTCTACCTCTCTACGGTGAAGTTGAGCGAGATAGGGTGATATGGGTTAAAGATGGATTATCGTGGTATTGATTTTCAACAATCTGGCTGCTTCTTGATTGAATCTTCTAGGAAAGACAAGGATTTATGAATATTCTCATGCTCTCTTCTACCTTCCCCTATCCCCCCAGTCGGGGAGGTACGGAGATTAGAACATTCAATCTACTCAAGTATCTGCACCAATCTCACCCTGTAACTGTAATTACACAACGACATGAGGATGTTTCGGATGCAGATATCGAGGCTCTGCAACAATACACCAGCGAACTGGTAATCTTTCCGTTGGTGACGGCTCCTGAGCAGGGTGGGAAGTTGCAACGGATTAGCGGTAAGGTGAGCCGATTTCTAGAATCCTGGATTAAAGGTACCCCGCCGAACGTGTTACATCGCTATTCACCCGCGCTGCAAACCTGGGTTGACGATCGCCTCCGGGCTGGCAAATTTGATGTGGTGACCTGTGAGCACAGCGTCAATGAGATTTATATCCGTCCTGAGTTTCGGCGTACGGTTAGAACCGTGGTGGATGTGCACAGTTCCGTCTATGCCTGGACTCGCAATCACCTGGAGATGGATGCATCGGATCACCCATTTCGCGATCGCCTCTATCTGTCCCTGTTAAAACGGTATGAACGTCGCTACTGCCAAAAATTCACCGACATCGTTGTAACGACGGACGACGATCGCCAGGAGCTACTCCGCTTCAACCCTAACAGCCAATTTGCCGTCATTCCTAATGGAGTTGACCTGGAGTTATTTCCCTTACGCTCTCACGATCCGGGCGGTCATCGTCTGGTCTTTGTCGGGGCTATGGATGCCTCCCATAATATTGATGCGGCTCGCTTCTTTACATTGGAGGTGATGCCCCGATTGCGACAACGCTATCCCGACGCGACCTTTAGCATTGTCGGGGCACGTCCCACACCAGAAATTCAAGCGTTTGGCAATCAACCAGGCATCATCGTCACTGGCAAGGTCGCCTCCATGGTGGAGCAGCTACATCAGGCAACGGTGTGTGTGGTGCCGCTGAGGACTGGCTTTGGCATCAAAAACAAAACTCTGGAGGCGATGGCGGCAGGTGTCCCTGTCGTAGGCAGCGATCGCGGGCTAGAAGGGTTGGCAGTGGATGGTGAAAATACTCCTCTGAGAGCATTACGAGCAAATCGCGTGGAAGAGTATATTGAGGCAATCAGCCGCTTGTTTACGGATTCTGAGTTGCGATCGCAGTTATCTAGAGAAGGGCGATCGCTAATTGAGAGCACCTACACCTGGGAAGCCGCTGGACACGCCTACGAGAAGGTATTGACTCAAGCCAAGTGAGGGAACGCGCGTGAGCAAACAAGACCGACCAAGACAGGATCATACCTCCGGTCAGCCTTCGCATTTGCCCAATTCCGTACCACCTCCAGTTAAGGTCAAGGTTTTGGTTTCCCAAAAGCCACCCCGCCGAGCCTCAGATCCTCCCCCAAACAAGTCTCCGTCAGACTCCTCCAATGCCTCTGGTGTCCGGGTACTGGTGTCGTCTCGTGGTCACCGTAAAGCCTCAAAAACCAAGGTTGACACTGCGTCCTCTCCCCCTCCTTCCCGCAGTTCGGATATCAAGATTTTGGTGTCGTCAGAGCCTCCACCCCCCTCCTTTCCAGAGTTGGAAGAGTGGGAGGACGATGGCGACGAGACGGATCAGGCACCCATTCGGATTCTGGCATCCTCCGAACCCCGCCCTACCCATCCGGCGATCGCGGCTCTGGGATTCACTGCCAGTTGGCTGGGCATTGCGGCTCTCGTCGCAGGAGGAGGTTGGTTAGCCGTTCAACTGATCATTAACCCTGGCTCAATTAGCTGGATGCAGTGGATGTTTCCAGAGAGCAGCCGAGGCGCATTTTTAGAGGAAAACGCACCGCGATCGCTCTCTCAAATTCGGGCTCAGGCAAAAGCCGCAGGGCTGTATTTAGGACAACCTTTTCCTCTGGCAGACTCCGGCGATCTGATCATTCCGGTGTCAGATCAAATGTCTCCCTGTAGCGGGTTAGAAGCAACGCCTACAGCCAGTTGTGGCGAAATTAGCGAACTGCATGTCTATCGACCGTTTACCGCTGCTCCGCTGCGTGAGGTCAAGTATGAACTGGTCGATCGCCTTGCTATGCCCGGTTTAGATGAATATTTTGTGGTGGCTCCATTGACAGGCACCACGGGTGATGAAGGTTCATCGCGTCGCCTCCGAATGACAACCGTCAGCGCGATTAGTGGCTCGGCTCCCGAAACTGGCATCTGGTTTCAGGTCAGTGGTGAACGGACACGGGGCAACACCCGCATTCTCTATGGGCAAGTGATGGGCTACGATCCAGGCAAAGGGCGACTGGAAACCCGCTTGCAATGGACAAGTCCCGCCGCAGAGTTGCCCCGTTGGCGAGATGTCGTCGCAGGGGGGACTCCCGAACTGGTTGTCAATCAGACCGTGGGGCTAGAGCCAAGCTTTCAATTGCATCAGATTCAGACAACCAGCACAACGCTGGAGCTAAAAACCGTTGACCTGACGAAACCTGCCCTTAACAATGCCACCTTTAAAAATGGACTGGTGCTAGCCCAAAGTGGTTTGTGGTCGCCTGCCCTGTCGAGCTTGGAGCAAGTCAAAGATCGCAGCCAGGGGGCCGCACCGGGGTGGTCAGCCACGGCACAGGCACAGTTTGATCTGATTCGCTTGCACGCAGAATTCACTCAGGCGCAGGCAAAGCGGGTGTGGGCAAACCCCAGCGAACAGATCACCGCCTTATTAATTGACGGTCAGTGGGCAACAGCACTCCAACAGTTTCGCAATGCTCTAAAAGATGGGCACGATCTCACCCCCCTCTTGCGCGATGATGCTCAAACGATCTGGAAACGAGTGAAAGCTGCGATCCAGGTCAACCGTCGGCAATACGATGTGCAGGCATGGGGAGCATTGACGATCGCCACAAAACAGGGACGACGAGCCGCGATCGCCTGGTTGCAATCACTCCAACCTCCCTCTCAAAATCCCAACACCGTTGATCCTCGGCTCCAGGACATTCTCACACTGCTCAACCAGATTCCTCGGTCAGATCTGCCAGCGCAGCAGAGCAACAACTTTTTGGGGTTCGCCACTCCAATCTCTAGCATTACCCCTCGTGAGTGGGTGATTCCAGAACCTGATACCGCTTTAGAACCGGGGGAACAACAGTGGTATCGAGTGCAGATCACGCGCTTTCATAACGGTCAACGCTGGTGGCGATCGCCCTTTACCAATCTCAATCTCCCGGCGTTAGGCATTGCCAACCAATTATGGGAAGACCTGGGACTTGCCAGCAATCCCACGTTTCAAATCGCTTTTTGGTCAACAGAGGGACAATTCCAAACCCTATCTGTCAGTGCCAAAGCCATTCGCTTTAACAACGGCACATTACAGGTGTTAGCCCTGGGAGACAAGTTACCCGACACCACCAGTCGCGCCGCTCAACCTCTGGTCATGACAACCGATAATCTCCAATGGGTAGAACCGTCCTATGCCATGACCTTAACTGACTTTAGCTATCAGCAACCGGACTGGATGCCAATTTTATTACCTAAAACCTGGCAAATCCTACAAGAGGCAGGCTATGTCACCACTACCAAAATGCCTACCCAGGAAGAAATGCTACAAGCGATGGGAGTCTGGTCTATGCAACTGATCGACCTAACCGACAACGAGCAACCTGAAATGGTTCTCACTGTTCAACCTACTTTTCTGGCTAGCTCTACCTATGTTGAAGCCAGTGCAACCAATGCGTTGCAAACTGCCCCATCCTACACATTGGTCTTTTCAGATCAGGGCGATGTGATTTACAACGATGTGGGTGATAGGGAAGCAACCCTGTTGGCGATCGCCACTCTGATAGACGATCCATTGCCAATGCTGATCGTAGATGCGGAGCCACGCTACGAAATCAAACAGTGGTCACCCCAAAATCGCCGATTTCAGTAATGCTCGACTTACCGCTGCCCTAAGAGCGATCGCAACCTGACCTTGCTGGCAACGTACCAGGGGAGTTGATAGTGCTCTGCCATCACCCACAACACCAGCACCAGATGCACCAAAAAGGTACAGCCCACCCACACCATTGGGAACCACGCCCAGGGACTACCCGGCAACGGTGGAAAGGTGTAAGCCGACAACCAGACGATCGCCGATGGCAAACCAACTAACAACACCCCTATTAGCCAGATCATCATCGTCAGGTTGAAATCATCCTGATAAGCAACCTGCCAGTTACGCCCATTCCACCGCCATGACATCGGTTGAGAGCTATCGACCACCTGTACCGACTGCTCTGGCAAGTTCGCCGTGAAGATGTGGCGACAAAAATCGCAGGCAAAGGCATCCATCAGGGTCAACCCTGTAATCTGACCATGCCGACAAATTGGACAGATATAGGTTTCCTGATAGCTCAATTGGCGATCGCCAGAGCGAGCGGTTTGAGTCGGTTTTTTAGGATTTTGCTCAGAAAATGGCATTATGGACATCCATTAGCACTTGGGTTATCAGACGCTCTGCCTACTGCTGCAAACCTGGTTGACTGACAAAACTCCTAACGCTGATGATTGAAAACCGCGCCTGGAGAAGCAAAACCCGACTTCCAGGGTTAGAGGACAATTTCTGTAGTCTGCGGAGGCAGACTTTGCTCTTGTAACAGCGGTTTCAACCGCCATGAGCAGAAAAATCAGGCTGCAAACACCAAGACATTAGACGCAGTGTAACAACCCTTGTCTGAAACGGGGCAATAATTTAGGGTGATCTTTTGAAAATAAAAGCTACAGAGCAGGTGTAGGGGCATTTCGTGAAATGCCCTTATAAAAGTATTAATGTGTAACCCAAACTTATGAAAATGGTATTAGTAGTTGGCGCGTTAGTGCGATCGCAGAGAATCGAGACTTTACAGATCAAGTCTTAATAGAGCATTGCATAGATGTTAGAAACAAAGGATTAGAGGGAAAGTTGGATATTGACAGAGTTATTCTATCCCTCTAAGTAATATGATTTCACCCCAGGTAAACCTTCTTTCTAATGCTAAGAAAGGGGACGCTTATGCAATCAATCAATTAATCAACTATCTCCTGGAACCCAAGGGTATTACATCTGAAGTTAAGATAGAAGGTGGCTATTTACACCTCATATTACCATCTAGAGAAGCTCTGGATTTAGAGCAATTGACTTCATATATAAAAACGGTTCTTAAACCACTTAATCTAACTCGTTTAAAGGGTGCTAAAATTCGGGGAGGATATAGGAATAAAAACCAAAAAGAGTTTGCAGTTTGGTCATGGGAACTAAGTAGTTTAGAACTCGATTGGTCAATAAATGACTTTGATGATAAGAATTTAAGTGAAGAGGGATTACAAGAAAAACTTGCACGTAAAATGATCGGACTATTTGAGTCCGTAGTAGAAGAACGTAAAAAGTATTACAAAAATAATCCAAGTAAGATTCCTAGATTAAAAGATATTCAATCAATTATTTCTGGTAACGCAAATAAAAACTCAGCTATTTCTGGAGGTCTCAATATTATTCCCGGACCGATTGGTGTGGCAGCAGCTATTCCAGAAATATTGTTGGTTATTCGAAATCAAATTGTCATGATTTATGACATTGGGATCGCTTATGGTCAAGAAAAAGCTTTGAGTAAAGAACTTTTGGTTGCTGTTTTTGCTTATGCATTAGGACGAGGTGGTTTGGGAGTACTCATTGTTCAAGGTGGAAAGGTGCTCGTTAAACAAATTTCGGCTAGGCTCTTCCCAAAAATTGTGCAGATAGTAGCAGGACGATTAGCTCAACGGTTTGTCAGTTCGATGGTTGGTAAATGGCTACCTGTTGTTGGAGCTGCTGCAATGGCTACATGGTCAAATATTGCTACCCGTGAAATTGGGAGGAAAGCGGTTGAGCTGTTCGAGAAGAAAATAGAATATTCATCTGAATTTTTGGAAGAGCTCGATGTTATCGAAGCTTAGTTTGCCAGTTTAATAGCATGGGCTGATCTGAAGCATGTTGGTTGATTGGCGCGATCGCTACAATCTGAAATGGACTCTCTAACTAATTTTGTTTGTGATCGCCCAGCAGCATTATGAGCAAGCCTAATATCAAACGGTCAAGAGTTGCCCGTGCATTCAATCGGCGCGAAGTACTCAGTTTTCTAGGAGCAACGACATCTGTTTGGCTGGCGGGATGTTTTCGCAGTCCATCTAGTGCAGATCAAGTATCGGCTCAAACCTCTGTCCCAGCGACTCCTTCTTCAACCCAGACAGTGACCACAGCTTCCATTTGTGTGGTTAGACCCCAACAAACGGAAGGTCCCTTTTTTGTTGACGATAATCTAAACCGCTCTGATATTCGATCTGATCCGTCCAGTGGAGTGATCAAAGCTGGTGCCCCGCTTCAGCTTGTGTTTCAGGTTAGCCAGGTCAGTAATGGAGCCTGTACCCCACTCAGAGATGCCATTGTGGATGTGTGGCACTGCGATGCCGAAGGGGTTTATTCCGATGTGGGCAATGCTGTCGGACAAAAATTCTTACGGGGTTCCCAGGTCACAACTGCGGATGGAACCGCCCAATTTGTCACAATTTATCCTGGCTGGTATCCCGGCAGAGCGGTTCACATCCATTTCAAAATTCGGGGTACTTCTCCCTCGTCGAACTACGAATTTACCTCACAACTGTATTTTGATGATGCGTTGACCGACCAGATTCTCGCTCGATCGCCCTATGCTGTCAGAGGAGCAGGAAACGTCCGAAACGATCAAGATGGTCTTTTTCGTCGGGGTGGCGAGCAGTTAATTGTACCCGTTGTGCAGGAGGGCGATCGCTACGTTGGTCGATTCAACATTGGTCTTGAACTGTAATCCCTGGAGGGACACTAAAGATTTCCTACAGTTCTGACCGTTTCAACACCATCTTGCACCAAAACAACTCTCGGCTCACCGTCAGCTGTCATCTCAATTCGATTGACCAAAATCCTACCGTTTGCCAGATACTCCCCTGCCCGGACGTAGCGACTGCTCTGCTCATTGGGCACCTGCACGATCGCACTAACTGTATCACCGACCTGTACCACTCCAGTAACCACAACCGATTCCGCTAAGCGATTGGGAATGGCTTGAGGGCTGGGTCGCACTGCCACCGCTTGAGACTGAGCTGGTTGTCGTGCTGGTACAGGAGCAGGCGATCGCGCTGGAACTGGAGCCGACTGAGCCGGGGCGGTAGCCACAGGCGCAGAGGATCGTGCCGGAGCCGCGGCAATCGGTTGAACCGAAGTGGGAAGGGGAACCGTCCGAACTACCCTTGGTGCCGGAGGAACAGGGACAGGCAGAAGGGCAGAATCAAGCGTGGGGGGTACGGGAGGAAGCGATCGCTCAGTCGCACTGACTCTGACGGAGGGTAGGGCATCTTGGGCAGACGTCCCTGTAGAATTCAACCCCGCCGGGGGTACGGAGGATAACTCAGGAATCAGCTGGGGCGGATTAGCAGCGGTATCCGTCAGCAGATCGCGAAATGGTTTACCAGCGATTGCTTCTCCAGGAGAAGCCGGAGAAGATGCAACCGTTGCAGGGGATGATTCCACTGTCACTTGCCCTGAACATCCGGCTAGCGCGATTATCAACCCCAACAGACTCAACTGCGATCGCTGAAACGCCATATTCACCACCTTTAAACCCTCCATCACAGAGTAACCTCTACGGCAAAACAGAGACATCCGTGATTTGAGACGATGATGTAGCAAACGGGTGTTCACATCAAGCAGACTAGCTTAGGTTTAGCCAGTTCACTCTCGTTAATTGGACTAATCTAAGTTCGAGATCAAGAGCTTGGCGGTTAAACCACCAACCCCTTCACCCAAAATATGTTCGATTAGTTGGAGATATTGCTGCCTACAGCCACCAATCGACGCTGCTTCAGGGTTTGCAATTCCTGTAAGAGGGCTTCAGCCTCAGCTCTGAGATGCAACAGCTCGACCTGATGATCGACCTGATATGGAAGCTTAACATCTCCAAGCGAAGCGGCACGGGCTGAATCAACTTTGGAGGAATTGGAAGAAACCGCTTGAGGCTCGGTTTCGGATTGGCGGTCAACTACCGCAGCGTTAGAAACTTGCAATGAACGGCTGGTCATTAGAACCTGACTAGTTATTAATACTCACTCACACAATAAGGGAATTGTAACGTAAATCCCACACTTGATTGTATTACATGTATCGAATTGTGTAATTTTTAGTGTGTCGGTTCCACAACTGGTCGCAAAATTGCGATCGCTCAGGGCTTTGATGTCCTGGTAACGACGCATATTGTTATCTTCCGTGATTCTCAACTTTCATCCCTGAATCGCGTCAGGATACACTGAAGATCCGCTAGATGGTGTAGAAGTACTGTGACTTTAAGTTTGTCATCCCAAAGCTTGTCATCCGATCAAAATGGCATGATGTCGCCTCAAGCTCGCCCCTGGCAGGGCTTGATTGAGGCATATCGTCCTTATTTACCTGTAACTGAGCAAACCCCTGTTGTAACGCTTTATGAAGGCAACACCCCATTAATCCCGGTGCCAGCGATCGCCGCTCAAATTGGCAAGGATGTGAAGGTGTTTGCCAAATTTGACGGACTCAACCCCACGGGCAGCTTTAAAGACCGGGGCATGACGATGGCAATCTCGAAGGCAAAAGAAGCTGGAGCAGAAGCAGTCATTTGTGCTAGCACAGGCAATACCTCTGCTGCTGCCGCCGCCTATGCTCGTCGGGGTGGGATGCGGGCATTTGTACTGATCCCCGATGGCTACGTCGCTGTGGGTAAGCTCGCGCAGGCGTTGTTGTACGGTGCAGAAGTGTTAGCCATTAAGGGCAACTTCGATCGCGCTCTAGCGATTGTCCGGGAGATGGCAGACCACTATCCCATCACACTGGTCAATTCCGTCAATCCCTATCGGTTGGAAGGGCAAAAAACCGCTGCCTTTGAAATTGTGGATGCATTAGGTACAGCACCCGATTGGCTTTGCATTCCGGTGGGCAATGCGGGTAACATCACCGCCTATTGGATGGGGTTCTGCCAATATCACCAGGAAGGAATGAGCAATCGCCTCCCCCGCATGATGGGGTTCCAGGCGGCAGGAGCGTCGCCTCTGGTCACAGGGCACCCCGTTGAGTACCCTGAAACCGTTGCCACGGCTATTCGCATTGGCAACCCTGCCAGTTGGCAACAGGCGATCGCCGCCAGAGATGCCAGTCAGGGGCAGTTTAACGCCGTTACAGATGACGAAATTTTGGCAGCTTATCGCCTTCTAGCATCACAGGAAGGTATCTTTTGCGAACCTGCCAGTGCCGCTTCTGTCGCTGGTCTGTTGAAGGTGAAGGATCAGGTTCCCGTGGGTGCAACCATTGTTTGCGTCCTCACCGGGAACGGCTTAAAAGACCCCGATACAGCTATCAAACACTGTGAGAACCAGTTCAAACCAGGGATTGAACCTGATTTAGCGTCGGTAGCTCAAGTGATGGGTTTTTAGATCCTTCCAGACGGGCTCCACCCCCGTTTCCATTGCCATGGGTATTGCCATTCATCGGAACGGGCACCGATTCTGTCGAGTTTCGTGCTGCTCGTTCTTTGGTTAACAAATCGACTGTATCTCCCAGAGCAATGGTCAGACTATTGCGAGTCTGAGTGTGGCTCTCCTGCTCTGCCTTCAATGCCTGAGAGAGGCGATCGCACTCAAGCATCAGATCCACTAATTTTTGCTTTAGCTCAGCTTCATTCAGGTGGTTGACCTGCTGTTGCATAACAGATACATCAACAGAGGTATCTGTTACCTGAGGTGCTCGTTTTAGCGTTTCAAGCTCTGTTTTCAACGCTTCGATGGTCTGCTCCGCTAAATTTGCATCCGTTCGTCGTTGCTGAGCTTCCCGCTCATACAACTTGCGCCAATTTGCCGCACCTGCATAGGCTTCGTCCCGCTCTTGGCAAACCTCTGCTACTTTTTGTTGCAAATGTTTAATTTCTGCTAACCACTGCCTGACATCTTGAGTCATTACCAAGGCTCCTCATGTCTGCCTACGCTAAAGGAAATATAGATAGCCCACCTATTCTTAATGCTTAAGCTAACTTTTTAAGTCTTTAATATTACAACTAGAACAAAATGCGAGTTACGACTTGAGGGGCTGGCAAAATAATCATGACCAGCAAGCTGAGGGCAAACAGTCCCCACAAATCTCGCTTGTTATCTAGCTCACTCACATCATTCAGGGCAGGCTCGTCTACGACCGGAATAAAGAACAGTAAAATTGCCCAGAGCAAAAACTCTTGTTGTACAAGAGACAATGCCAGAACTAGTAGCCGAGCAACCTGACCGATAGCTGCACCAACTCGTTGCCCAAACATAGCATGAACAATATGCCCACCATCGAGTTGCCCCACGGGGGTTAAGTTGATAGCGGTCACAATCAATCCTAGATAGCCAGCGATCGCCACCGGGTGCAATTGGATTGCATCTGTTGCGGTCAACGCATTGCCCAAAGCCAACTTGCTTAGCAACGCGGGTAACAGCAAACTGGGTCTAAGCGAGTCAAAGTTAAAAATACCAGACTCGTCACTCAAGGGAACGGTTGTGGAATGGGCTAACCCCCACAACAACACGGGAACAGCGATGAAAAAACCTGCCAGTGGACCAGCAATGCCAATGTCAAACAAGGCTTTGCGATTAGGGACGGGCGATCGCATCTGGATAAATGCACCAAACGTTCCAAACGGGAAAAAGTTAGTCGGAGGCACAGGAATAAAATAGGGCAACGTTGCCCGAATTTTATAGAACCGAGCCGCCAGATAGTGAGCTAACTCATGGGTTCCCAGAACTGCCATCAGGGCGATCGCATAGGGTAACCCTGTCAAAAACAACGGCAACGTCAGCCGAGCACTGCCATCATCGGGAACACCAGAGAACAACGCGCCAGCTAGAGTACTGGTCAAAATCGTCACAATCAATAGCCCGATCGCCAATCCAGGACGACTAACCGTCTCTGATCCGGATTGATTGTTAACCGTTTGCAGTTGAGGATTGGGCACCAGTGCAAAGAATGGCTTGCCATTTAACCCTTCCTGAAAGACCACCAAAAACCGATTGCCAAAATGTCCTTCAACATTTTCCCGAATGGTTTCATAGGCAACTTCTGGAGAGGTTCTCAACTGCCCTCGGCAAATCAAAGCTTGAGGACGATATTCAATGTTTTGCAGATAATAAACCGACCAGGGAAAGCAATTCTGCAACATTGACTCTTCTTGCTTGTCAATGGGTCGCAGTGTTGGTCGCTTTTCAACACTGGGAGTTATAGCCGCTTCTGCGGTAGCGGGTTGAGCTTCGGCAGAGGCAGGCTTGGCAGGTCGCCCCCATTGAATCAATAACCAATACAGTACGGGACAAAGGATAAAGGGAACCAAGACCAGCACTGGAGGAATCGGAGCACTCTCACCATTTAATAAGATCCACCCCGTCCATACGAATGCGGGAGTCATCATGACAAGCCACAAGATCCAAACAGGAGTCCGAGTGATGTTGGCCACACTCCGCTGCACGATCAGATATGTGAATATTCCCAATAAGAGCAACCAGAAAATCATGCTGTGGATCTCAAGAATTCGGCGAACCCAGGTTGATATTGGCTAATTGATTGGATACCCCTGAACAAAAAACCAAGGTTTTGCGTTCAACAAGCTATCTCCAAGTTCAGCAATACCCCAGTCTTGAATCGAGGAATCCTGGATTGATCTCCAGGATACCGTTTCCAATGAGCCTCAAGAATTAAATTAATGACCAAGGCAGTGACCCGAAGAACTATCTAGCCTAGCTCCCGGATGGGTCACCTTGTCTAACTCAATTCATAGGCTGTGACAGGGGATTACCCGCATGACTGCTCCACACATCTTTATATTGTGGAACAACTCAAGCCAATTGTCCTCTCACCATGATAATCAATCTGTAATTTCCAGAAAGTCTTCATCTGAATGCTAAGAGTTTTGAAATTTAGAACAAATTTGTAGCAATAGGAAGCCAGCAGCCTGAATAGGCCAGGCATGAGCCATTCCGAAGCCCCGACCTCCGAACAGGTTGCTCCTCTTCCTCTCTCCTATCGCGGTTGGAAGTTAACACTAAAGTAAAACGCTTCGTCTTGGGCGTTATTGCCTCGATCCTCTAGATCGACCAGTGGCACAGCATAATCCAGACGAATGTTGAGTCCGGGGAGAGGCTCCCACAATACTCCTAATCCCACCCCTGCCAGAAAGGTCTGATCCGGCAGGTCACCGGGGTTGTCGTCTGCATTCCAGACCGTACCCAAATCGGCAAAAGGAGCCAGTTGTAGGGTTGGTGCCCCAGATTCATTCCGTTGAATGGCAATGCGATCTTCAACAGACAGTCGAAACCCGTTATCACCTGTACGAACGTTTTGACGGAAGCCCCGCAACGACTGCCCACCCCCAATCACAAATTGTTGAGATGCCAGTAGGGGATCGGGGGTGAGTTGCAAGTCAGCCTGCACAATCAGCAGGTGATCTTGATTGAGAATCTGGACTCGCTGCGCCTGACCCAGCCAACTAAAGAACTGCCCATCCGGTTGGGGATCAGGGTTATCGGTGGCATCTAACAAGCCTGTACCAAAGTTGAATTGCGATCGCAACGCCCAGGCTCCCTCAATATCGCGTCGCACATAATCCTGCCCAAACTTGATCACACTTGTCGTACTTGCATCAGCGAGGATGTCACTAATGAGGGTTTCTCCATCGCGGTGAGTAAACCCTAACGAGAGCGCAAATTCTTCGCGCGGAGTGCGGATCAGAGGTTGCCGAAAACTCAGTTCATACAGGTCAGCACTGCCCTCAATATTAATCTGCCTAAATTGAGGGTCAGTGATTTGATAATCGCTGGGAGCGACCCGTAGTTGCAGGGTTCCATTCATGGGGTTGAGGGGCACCTGATAGCTGAAATCAAATAGATTAGAGCCACCTGTCGTGGATTGAGTGTAAGAGGCAGACACTGCATCACCAAGCCCAGTGGGACTGAGCAGGCTTGCTGCGACCCCAAACCGTTCTGACCCAACACTGGGAGGTGAATAGTTATCGATACTGAGATTCCCGGTAAAGGGGAGCGACTCCGTCACCCTCACCGTGAGGATGCTTTGCCCTAACCCGCTGCCCGCTCTCAGGCTTGCCTCCACATTGTCAAATAGGGGGTCGAGCCGCAGTAGACGCAACTGGTCTTCTAGCCGCCCCTGGTTGAGTGGGGTTCTGCCGCCCAGACGGACTCGACTGCGAATGTAGCCATCATTGACGCGATCGTTTCCTTCAATCTCGATGCTCTCCAGGCTTCCCTCAATCACTCGGATCTCAATGATCCCCTGGGTCACATCCTGGTCACTCACCAGCACCGCTCTGGAGGTAATGTATCCCCCATCTAAATAGAGTTGAGTGATTTGATCTGCAACGCTTCGCAATTCCCCAACAGTCACCGATCGCCCCTCATAGGGCGCAGTGATCGGGTCAAAATCGTCTTCATCAAAAATCGTGCTACCAGTCACCTCAATCCGTTGCACCGATACAGTTGCAGCATCTGCTGGAGGAGTGGGAGCCGTTGGAGGCGTCGGAGCGGGTGTTGGGGTTGGCACCACAGGCACCTGTTCACTGGGGGCGACAGGCTGTGGAAGTGGCGTCGGTTGCAGAAAGCGATCGTCGTTTGGGTCTGCCGATGGCGGAGCCGACGGAGTTTGAGCGTGTAAGGTTGAGGCAGAGGGTGAAAACTGCACTGTACTCTCTGGCACGGCAACGCTACTGCTCAAAACGTCACCCTGGAAACCCTCACTGGAAGGATCGACCGCAACCTGCGCCACTGCGAGGGATATGGGTCGAATCTCATCTGGTGAGTCGATTGCATCAGGAGAAGCAGCGTAGCTCGGAGCAACGCCAATCAACCCACTCGGAATCGAAACCCCACACCAAACAACTAATAGCTGCAACTGCCAGCGCATCTGCCCTGATTCTCCAGTCTTTAGGATTATTTACTGTAGTCAATCATCAAGACGATTCAACCAGCAAGTACGAGGACTGTTTTTCAGATCTCATCCCTGTACTCTGTTATAGCTACCGCCCCTTATTTAGGATAGAGCGGGTGTGGGGGCTGCGCCCCCAGCCGGGGGTTCCACCCCTGCACCCGTCCTAACCCAAGTGACTACGGCTATATGGTCAGTCTTTTAGTCGCTACAGAAAGGAAATACGGTCAAACGGACAATATCATGCAATGGGAAACATTAACACCTCCCATGTCACTTAATCCGGACAAGTCCGTTGATTCTCCTTCGACTGAAGAGCAGCTTCTAACGGCGACGCACTTTGCTGACCATCTTGCGGGAAAACCGCAGGTCTAATCCTTGCGTCTCAGCCCAATCTTGCAGGATTTTGTAAAATGCCTGCCGATCTTCTGTTTGCAGCACAGCGGTTTGGTCAGCCGTCTCAATCACATAGGGATAGCCACTACCAACAATCACTTCACCACGAACCCAGTTGAGCACCTTTTCCGTTAAGCCTGCCTCATGCATCCACAGGGGCATCTCCAATCGGGCAGGGGGATGATCGCGATTGGTTTTGAGATAAGTAAAGGTAATTGCCCGACGTTGCTCTTCATAGTGGTCGAGAATGCCCGATCGCTCACACAAAAACAGAGGAGTGCGATCGCCCCATTCCATTGAGCGACTAACCAGTTGAGCATCGTGAATCGAGCGCGGCTCTGGCAAATCATAGAGTGCCTGCAACATGCCCGTTATATCCTTAGCCGAAGTAGTGTCGATGTAGGCTACGAGCGGGACTCGACGCTCCTCACTGGTGCGCAAGAGTTCCAGCAAGCAGTCAACATAGAAGGATTTAGTTTCTGCATCAAACACATCGGCAAACGTCGCCACAAGCGACCCATCCAGAAACACCAGACAGCTTTCGGGTTGAGAGCAGGCTTTCATATACTCCACGAGTCGCTGCGTTTCCATTTGAAAGCGACGCATACTGACTCGCCGATCTGCCATTTCACCATGCTCGCCCACCCGCAAATCTTGTGGCGTCATGATATCGACCGCAACATCTTTTTCGTAGCCTCCGGTCGGCAGATGCAGATTTTCAAACCACCCAATCTGCACCAGAGCGATCGGAATAGAGAGGTCTTTACTGGGATAAATCTGAGAGCCATCCACCGCAAAGGTAGTAATGCCCGTGAGGCGATCGCGCACCCATGCCAGGCTCTGCTCCCGGTTTTGCCACGCCAGATTGGCGGCAATCACAGCATTAATTCCCTTACTCAGCGGTTCTAACGGTTTAGCCCCAACTGGTTTAGCGCACTTCGCGATCTTTTCCTCCAGATCGCTATCGGGCATCTCACTCACTTGCTTTAAGGCTTGGCGATACTGCTCTAAAACCTGCATTGCTTCACGATTGAATGCGTTGAACTCTTCGCGTTTAGCATTCAAAATATCGCGGATCTGAGATGGTTTAAGGGTCATGGAAGTGAAGTAGGGAAGAAATTGACGAGATAAGCAGGATAAAGGGGTGCGCCAGGAAACAAGAGAGGCGCGGGAGGAAATCCATCAGTACAAGGGGGTGCAGGGGGCGACGCCCCTTGCGTGGGGGTTTCACCCCCACACCCCGTACTTTACCCAAGTGGGTGTTGCTACAAATCAACAGGGGCACGGGTCAACTTGACATCGCTTTTAGCCCCAACCAATGGAGGAGATGCAACGTATGGAGAATGCCACACTGATTGTCCAGGATTCAAGGTGCGATCGCATTGATATTTTCGATGTACATCGCTCACTTTATATGCATCAAGCAGTCGTATGCACACGGCACATGGAATGGGTTTAGTTGCCCTGATGAGCAACACAGCAAACCAACGTCGGGTAGTTGGTATGTCGTAGGTTGATGTTCATCGGTTGAACCATAGTAGTTTCTCTATAGAAACAATTTAGACCTCTTTACTATTCTCCCCGATCTGTCTGTGGTTTAAACGATGCCCATTCATTGAGAATTTTCTATCTCGATCCCAAGTCTGTATGTCAGCATGTTAAGCTCTGTTTCAATTTAGTCATATCTTTGAGCTTCGTTGCAAAGAGGGTTAAAACTCCGTGATACGATGCATTCCGTGACCTTAAAGAAATTTGGGAGAAACACCGTTGGCACTAAGGGTTGCTGTAGTTGGATCAGGTCCAGCAGGTTCTTCCGCCGCTGAGACATTAGTAAAAGCTGGAATCGAAACCTTTTTATTTGAGCGTAAGTTAGACAATGCCAAGCCCTGTGGTGGAGCCATTCCACTGTGCATGGTGAGTGAGTTTGACCTACCCATGGAGATCATCGATCGCCGCGTCCGCAAGATGAAAATGATCTCGCCGTCTAATATCGAGGTCAACATCGGTGGCACGCTCAAAGACGATGAGTACATTGGGATGTGCCGTCGAGAAGTGCTGGATGGCTTTTTGCGCGATCGCGCTCACAAGTTGGGTGCAACGCTGATCAACGGCACTGTGTATGGCTTAGATTTGCCTTCCAATAGCACTGACCCTTACACCATTCACTATGCAGACCACTCTGACGGCAGCCTCGAAGGCGTGACCAAGACGCTGCAAGTCGATGTGGTGATCGGCGCAGATGGAGCAAACTCGCGGGTTGCCAAAGCAATCGATGCGGGCGACTACAACTACGCGATCGCCTTCCAGGAGCGCATTCGTCTGCCCAAAGACAAGATGGACTACTACGAAGAACTGGCAGAAATGTACGTGGGTAACGACGTTTCCCCCGACTTTTATGCCTGGGTCTTCCCCAAATATGACCACGTTGCCGTAGGTACTGGCACGATGAAGGTCAACAAATCCAAGATCAAAGACCTGCAAGCTGGAATTCGGGCTCGTGCGGCTCACCGCCTTGAGGGTGGCGAAATCATCAAAGTTGAAGCGCACCCCATTCCTGAGCACCCCAGACCTCGCCGTGTGGTCGGTCGGGTTGCTTTGGTGGGCGATGCTGCTGGCACAGTGACCAAGTCGTCTGGAGAAGGCATTTACTTCGCCGCTAAGTCAGCTCGCATGTGCGCCGAGGCGATCGTCGAGTTTTCCCGCAATGGGCAACGCATGATCACTGAAGATGACCTGAAGGTCTACATCAAGCGGTGGGACAAGCAATATGGTCTGACCTACAAGGTTCTGGATCTACTGCAAACCGTCTTCTACCGCTCAGATGCGACTCGCGAAGCCTTTGTCGAGATGTGCTCTGATATTGATGTGCAGAAGCTCACCTTTGATAGCTACCTGTACAAAACTGTTGTGCCTGCTAACCCATTGACGCAGTTGAAAATTACTGCCAAGACGATTGGTAGCTTGCTCCGGGGCAGTGCCTTAGCTCCATAGGGGCGATCGCTCCTCTCGTTAGAGCTATCTCATATCTCATCTGACGGTTGTATTACAAATCATTGAAGGGTAGAAGGATCAGGTTTACGCCTGAAACTTCTGCCCTTTATTGTTAGGAATAATACAGATTTATGGTAGTCCTATTGAGGAAAGGGTGGGGACTAAGAGAGCGAGAGTGAGAGGTTGTGCGCATGGGCATTTCGTACTTCTCACACTCTCTCACCGTCCTTCCCTACAGGGCACTACCCGATCTATCAGGTGTATCTTTCAGATTGTGCAGTTGGTTGACCCCATCAATTCTGCTTCTGGTTTTCATCGTTGGCGTCTCCTGTGGAATGGCTAAACCTGGTTTTGGGGATAGCATGTCGGTAACGCGGTCAATCTTGAAACATGGGTCTGTTCAGGAATGAGCAGGGCTAAATCTGGTTGACTGACAACAGCCTTAAAACCCTTGATACTTTCCAGGGTTGGCGAGTCAAATTCGCACCTATGGGATCGAAGTCTATGGCTCAATAGCTCGACTAAGCTTATGCCGCAGTCTACAGTTCCAGTCGCCACAACGCAAAAACCAGCTTTTCAGACCTCTTTTGATCCATTACAACCACCTCAATCACTAGGGAAAGATTGTTGTATGAAACTCTCGTGTTTTAGAGCTAGCGTTTCAACGTTGACTATTGCCACTGCAAGTGCGATCGCCCTGACTAGTCTGCCTGAGACTGCCATCGCAACAACATTGCTCAGTGCGTCGGGCACCTGGGAAAACCCCATCGGTGGAGAGCCAACCGTCGAGCAGATATCGATGGGGGACGAGGCAATGATTTTGTGGGGAACTGCCACAACACCCGATGGCAAAAGTGGTTTGGGCTATTTAGGCGTGGGAGCGTCTGACATCGCGTCTGATATTCCTTTTCTAGTGGGAACACTGCGGCATTTTAACAATCCAGTTGCACCCCCTAATGTCAGCAGCGTAGAGCTATTGATTAATCTAAATCTGGCGGATGTGGGCGGTTCCCTGGTGAGTCGTTCATTTACCTTTGCTTTTGCGGTTGATGAAACCGTCAATGCGACTCCCTGTCTGTATGCCAGCACTATCCCCTGCGCCGATCGCATCTCATTTCTCAATCCCACTACCTCAGAAACCTTTGATGTAGCAGGCACCGCTTACACCCTGGAGTTATTGGGCTTTAGCGATCGCCCCACTCCCGATGGAGCCTTCGTAAACGAGTTTATTTCTGAAGAACAGGCAACGAACACCGCTTTTCTGTTTGGCAAACTAACCGCCGCTGTCCCTCGATCGGTTCCTGAACCTGGGGCGATCGTTCCTCTGGCACTGTTGGGGATATGTTTGGGGATAAGGGGAAAGGATAAGAAATCAAGGATGAAGGATAAAAAATAAAGGAGGATGAAAGAGTTTGATTGGCAACTTCATACCGATTTAATGTTTGATTGTGGCCGATCACGGGGTAGGGGCGTTTTGCGAAACGCCCTTACGGAATCATGTGCAGCGAAGCCAATTCAAATTGGTATCAGTTTTATCCTTACGTGAATTCGAGATCAGGATTGGGGGATTCTCCCCCAAACCCCCTAGCAAAAGGTGTTTCGGTTATCCTTTTCTTACGACAGGTTAGCGATCAACCGATCAACCAGTTGCGACATCAATTGGCGATCGCTCTCAGATATGCCTTGTAGTGCCGATTCTCGAATTTCTAGCGCAATCGGCGGCAGCACTCGCTTGAGTTGCTCACCTGCGGGGGTCAGCCAGATGCGCCAGATGCGTCGATCCTGGCGATCGCGCTCCCGCCGAATTAACCCCCGTTCCTCCATCCGATCCAAAACCCCGGTGAGCGTACCGCCCACCTGTTGCAGGCGATCGCCAATGCTAGAGGTTGGTAGCCCATTCTCCTCCCAGAGACAGCACAGGACAACCCAATGAAACGGAGTCAATCCAAAGGGTTCTAACCGCTCTTGAAATCGCCGCGCAAACAGTTGAGAGAGTAATTTAATACGATAGCCTAACCCTCTCGGAGCTAATACTTTTTGCCATTGCTCAACAAAAGCAACTGTTTCGTCTTGAACCGGGGAATTAGGCGCAACTCTTGGGGCACACTCTCCATCGGGAATACTTGATTCTGCCATAGCCAAACACAGGTGAAAGTAAACTATAGCAACTCCTATCGCCACCGTTAATCCCAAGTTACAAAGTTGAGTAGACATCAGGGGTGTCAGAGCGTCTTGCAAAACATCCCTCGCCATCTATTGCCCTGTTCAGGAATCGGTGTGATTTAGAAATGCTATGTATTCTCTGCAATCAGAAGTGTAATCAATTTGCGTTAATCACGAAATATTCACAAAGATAGAATCTCGTGCGATCGCCCCCCAAGCTACAACAAGGGAGTGTAGAGGCTATGCCTCCCGTTAAGGTTAACTCTATCTGTCCAATCTAACTCAACTGACCAGAGCGCAATTGCCCTGTCCTTTCCGGATTCAACTCGTGACAGACCGAAAAATGACACGAGGTGCCACAACAACCCCTATGCCTGAGCAAGAACAACTCGCGTTATTGACCCGTGGTGTTGATATTTGGAATGAATGGCGACAGACTTGCCATGACAGACCGTGTTTGGGTGAGGCGGATCTGAGTGCTGCCAAACTCAAAAAGATTAACTTTAGCGAAACAGACTTGAGTGCAACCACGCTAGTTGAGGCAGATTTGAGTGAAGCCGATTTAAGCAAGGCGATTCTGATTGAAACCATTCTCAGTCGAGCCAAGTTACGCAAAGCCGACCTGAGCGAAGCTTATTTAAGCCATGCTCTGTTAAATGAAGCGGCTCTGCATGAGGCACTGTTAACCGAAGCGGTTTTAATTGGGGCAAACCTGCGAGAGGCAAACTTTCGGAAAGCCAATCTCAAAGCAGCCATCTTGAGCCAAGCCGATCTCATTCGAGCTATTTTGAGTGAGGCAATACTAACCCATGCCAACTTGAGTGAAGCGGTTTTGATTGGGGCAATTTTAATCGAAGCCAACTTACGAGACGCCAATCTTGTCAATGCGAATTTGAGCCTTGCCGATTTGAGTCGTGCCGATCTGAGTCATGCCAATTTAGAAGGAGCAGACTTAAGTGGAGCCAGTTTAGCAGGGGCTATATTGACCGGGGTTAACTTAAACCGGGCGAATCTAACAGGGGTAGACCTGAGCATGGTTGATCTGAGCCAGGTCAATTTACAGGGGGTAAACTTAGACGGTGTTGCCGCTGACAAATCCACTTTACCTGCACAGGGTTTATCGCCTGCCGATGAGCAACCGTGGCTAACCCTGGAGGATTTTCAGCGATTAGGTGCCGACTGGGGGCACGGTTAACTAGTGTTGCGAACACAAAGTTCTGCAATGTAGGGGGTTTGGGGGCTTCGCCCCCAAGAAGGGGTTTCACCCCGTCACCCCTTTCAAAACTTATTTTTTGCTGTACTAGACGCGGTTAATTAACAGTGGCTTCATCGTAGCTTTGCCTTCCGCATCCGGATGCGATCGCCCCCTTTTGAAGAACTGAGGAAAGGCGAGCGATTTAACGCTGGCGTGTCATCAAGGGCAACGTTCATCTTTACTGTGACCCTACCCCAAACCTATGGCAAATCGAGTATTGCTGGCTCTACTCCAACAGGGAGCAGACAACTGGAATGAATGGTGGCACACCCACCTGAGTGAGTCAGAGAGCAAACCGGATCTGAGCAAGGCTTCCCTCAGTGAGGTTGACCTCAACAGAGTGATTTTGCCAGGAGCCATCCTAATCGAGGCAAATCTGCGAGGAGCCAACCTGTCGCGTGCTCATCTCAGTCTTGCCGATTTTACCTTTGCCCAATTAGAGCACGTGGATTTGCGCTGGGCTAACTTGCAGGGGGCTCGCCTGCATACAGCGATCTTACAGGGGGCAAACTTAAGCGAAGCCTATCTGGAATCTGCCATCCTAACTCAAACAAATTTACAGGCAGCCCAACTGAAACAGGCAAACTTGACCAGAGTAAACGGCGATCGCGCCGATTTTAGATGGGCTGATTTGTCGGGCGCAAAACTGCAAGAAGCGACCTTGACGAACGCTGATCTGCGGGGGACTAATTTAACCGGAGCAAAGTTGATCAAAGCCGATTTACGTGGGGCAGATTTGAGCTTATCCGATCTGGTTGGGGCAAATCTAAGTGAGGCTAACCTGCAAGGTGCCAATTTGTGTGGAGCAGACCTGAGCCGAACTAACTTGAACAGTGCCAACTTGACAGGTACAAACTTACGAGAAGCCTATTTACGCGAAACCAACTTTAGTGCTGCCGATTTGCGAGAAGCCAATTTAACGAACGCTTACTGGCACAATGTGAATTTGACCGATGCCAAGCTGAATTCAGTTGAACGGCGGGAGATTCAGGTACAGGGTGTCGCTCTGGCGCGGGGTCTATCGCTCTAACTCAAAAGCAGTTCATCGGTTACCAGTCGCCGCACAATCTCCGTGACTTCCGCTGCCATACGGGCATCCAGTTCTGTTGCTTCGCGATCGCCATTTCCCAGTTTTTTTGCCCCAATCAGCGTCATCCCCAGCGATCGCAACGGAGGCGACACACCCGTAGAGGAACCGCACCTGTGTTGATCCCAAAATTGCACATACGCGGTGTAGACCAATTCGGTGCGATGTCGAATGCCACTGCGCCCAAACCCTAACTTAGAGATGATCACCGGGGAGGCAATCACTTCGGCTAACCCCAGACGGGCGATCGCCACATCTAAGTAGCGGGCAGAATCTACCCCCATGGCGCGAATAATACTCTCTAAGCTGTGCCACTGAGCACCGGGCAGTTGGGCATCAATCGACAGGTAGGGATGCCACGCCAGCATCGTTACCAATCGAGTCATGTCATAGGTTGAAATTGAGTTATCTCCCCGGTGGCTGCCTCCAGAGGCTCTTAGCAACACTCGACGCAGGTGTTGATCCCACAGTTCTGGAGCTTGAATAAAGTTGCCTTCCCCATACCGTCCACGAAATTCGAGTTGAGTGTTACCCGTAATCGCTTTCAGCCAGTTCTCCAAATTCTGTGGTGTCTCAAACTGCTTAAACATCGCAGCCAGGGAGTTTGAGCTACCAATGGAGGATTTATAGTTGACAATCTCAACCGCTAAATCATAGAAACTGAAGCCTCGACTACTCCTGCGAGGTCGGATCACGCCATTGTCGATATCTGCCTCTGCGATGCTGGAGTTGACCTTCGAGACGACATTGAGCAAGGGAATGATCTTCGTCGCACTCCACAGCTCGACGTTTGCCAGGGCATTTTTGCCCAACCAATGGGCTGTCAGTTGTCCATTCTCAAGTTTGCCCAGACAGACACAAGCTTGTTGAATGTCATCGTGCAAAAATGCAAGCCCCTGCGAATTAATCCGGGGCATCTCTCCACGATTGGGAAAAGGTTGCAACTGAGCAGACGACTGCGGCTCAGATAGCGCAGGAACATCAGAGTTGACTTCAGACGGAGCACGCCTTCCCGTTTGAGAATGCACTACAGACACTGCTTGGGGTTCTTGTTTTTGGCGTAGTAGATAGATTGGGTAATGCTTCACTTCAGCCGCATAGGGTGATCCCTCAATCCCCTTGTCTAAAAATGCCAGTGCGGCTGCACTAAAGCCTTTCTCCTGTTGCAGGTATTCCGCAAAAATTCTGTCGCGGTTGCGGGCTTGTTCCAGAATGAAGCACACAGGTTCCAGGGTGAGTAGGATGCGTGCCAGCGTGATGTCGAGATTTTGGGTATTGCGATTGGGTAATTCTAAAATTCGGCAAAAATCAATTAGAGCCGCTTCTGTAGCGGGAGTGTATTTGCCCGTAATGGCTGCTGCCGGATAAAGCCGCAAAGCACTGAGCCGGGTTTGAATCTGTTTCACCAGTTGACCGTTGCCGCGCAGCAACCCAAACGGCACGGCATCCGTCTCGGAAATGGTTTCTAGTCCTGCGCTCCAGGTGACGTATTGACGGGGAACTGAGTCCGGTTGACGAAAGGTCTGACAGAGCATGGCAGCAATCTCTGCCCGTGTCACAGATTGATGGGGTCGCAGTTGCCGCACATCGGGATAGCTGACGACTAAACCTGCCAGAGTGGCTGAAGCGATCGCCCCCTGCGCAAAACCCGGCACCTTCTCTGCATCATCAAAATAAGCCTCCAAAATCCTGTTGGGAAAGAGAGGTAGGGCATAATTTAGCCCCTTCACCAACACCATCAACGCCTCTAACCGGGACAGTGCATTGTCAGGACGAAAGGTGCGATCGTTGTAGCCCGAAAACAACCCCCGCTCATAAACCCATTTCACGGCATTACTTGCCCAATGCAGCCCAGGCACATCTACAAAAGCTTGCGCTTCTCGCACGGGCAATGCCCTTGGGAAAACCCAGTACATTAGCACGGCAAACTCGCCTCGTTTAATGGGCGCATCTGGACGAAACTGCCCATTTTGATCGCCTTTTACTAAATCACGTTGAGCGAGTTCAACAATGCACTCTTTGGCCCAATGATTCTCGATATCCGAGAAAAGACGAGTCGATTGACGAGGATTGCCACGAGCGGTTCGCATTAATTCAGGTGTCTAATCAGCAAGTTGCACTATCTTTAACATTTTTTAATAGCGAGAGAAAGCAATTTAGCTATTTATCACAGGCAACCCCTTAATCCCGAATGACTCATAACCAACATCATTCCTGCGCTATTGGTTAATCGTGTGCATCTGCTCAAGCCATATATTGTGTATCAAGTACAGCCAAAAATGAATTTCGTCGGTATAGTACGACTTACAGCAATTTTCATTTGCGTATGCCACACTGACCGTTTGCATTGCTTGAATTCATGGGTGTTCCCTGTGTGGCACTCGTTTGAAAACCGCTGTAACTCAAGTTGCTCAATGGTAAGGTGAGGAGCCATGAAAGTTATCTACGACGGTGCAACAGATGTACTACAAATCATCTTTCGGGATGTTCCGATTGAAGATTTTAGTGAGGACCGTTCTGGAGTCACCATTGACTATGATGCGGATGACAATATCATTGCTCTTGAAATTCGAGATGCCTCCAAGATGATTGAAGATCCGCGATCGCTCAAACATATCGTCTTAGACTAACCAGCGTTGACCCCAGTGAGTTTAGGTTAGAGTGTTCTGGATTGGCTGGTCAGAATCGGAATGCCATGAAAATTTTGGAACACACATCAACTCGGTTGACCTTGCAGCGTCACCCAACAGGGATGTCCTGGTTTTTGTTAGGGATTCTGTGGTTGTTTGGTGGGTCATTTTCGGGAATAGGCGTCTTAATTGCTCAGGCTGTGAGTGTGCGATCGCTCATGTGTCAGCGTGTAGAAGCAACCCAGGTGAACTGCGAATTGACCGAAGGCAATGTCTTTAATGCTCCTGTCAATACGACAGCGATCGCCGCACTCCAAGAAGCCACTGTTGCAACGGATCCCTTAGGTGAAGCCCCTGCCTACAGTGTCATACTCTATTCCCAAACAAAGGAACTTGAGTTCAGTAACAGCAACGACCGTGGATCACAGGAGGCGATCGCTCGACAATTAAATGAATTCATTCAGAATGCGGCTGAAACCCGCATTAACTTACAGGACGACGATCGTGGATTACAACTATGGGTGAGTGCTGGCTTTTTGTTAGGCGGGCTGGGTCTTATGGTCTGGGGGATTAATTTACAAGAAGTCGCGACTTACACATTTGATAAACCCCAAAATAGCCTTACTCTCAATCGCCACACACTCCTGCGACATCAGACTACAACCTGGAGACTGGAGTGCTTTAAGTGGGCTTTTTTGCTCGATGAAACGGGTCAGGCTTCTACAATTCTTCTAGAGGTTCAATGTCCAGAGTCGCAAAGCCATCATCCCCCTGAAAGAGTGCAGTTAACGAATGCTGTGTACACCTACACAAGAGCTTCTCAACAGGAATTGGTCAATTTAGTGAATCAATTTGCCAGTTCCAAACAGCAATAAAAAAGCAGAGCCAATCATGACTCTGCTTATGACTCATCTAGCCAACGCCCCATCGAATGTGGCTACGGCTATATAGCAACTGTCCAGATCCTTGAGACAAGGGGGTTTGGGGGCTGTGCCCCAACCAAAGGTTCCAACCCTGCACCCCGTCCTAACCAATCCTTCGGTTGCTAGAAGGCAACTTAGGCAGCTTGACCATCTGCGATCGCTGGAGTGTCGTTGGTCAAGCTGATTTTAACGACGGAATTACGAGCTTCAGCGACTTTAGGCAATGTCAAGTTCAATACACCATCTTTGTACTCTGCTTGTACCTGGTCATTCTGAACGGCGACAGGCAGAGGAATCACACGTTGGAACTTGCCGTAGCGGAACTCAGAACGAATCACGCCGTTCTCATCGGTTTTAGACTCGTGGCGTTGTTCACCGGAGATTGAAACCGCTTTTTTGCTCACTTGGATATCCAGATCTTTAGCGTCGATACCAGGAAGTTGAGCACGCAATGTGACGTTGTCGCCAGCATCTTTCAGCTCGATCGCGGGTGCCCAGGTAGGTTGTGTTTGGGTCGCAGGAGCCAGCTCATTGAAGAGACTATCAAACTGACGGCGCATCATTTCCATTTCGCGAAGGGGTTGCCAGTAACGTACTAACATAGGTCGATGTGAGGAACGATTAGAAACTACAAACTTCATGTTTCTATAGTGCTCTAATCCAGACAGAGTAGGGGTTAGGTAAACTCCACTAAAATGGTCGAGATTCCCCAACTTTGATTAAGCCCACTGTGTTTCAAAGGCATCCTGACCTGTGCCATACACCACATCTCCGTAGTGCTGCCAGTGTGCTAATTCGGAAGCGGTGAGCAGGGGCTTATGTAGCACCTCCAGATTGCTCGTCAATTCAGCCAGGGCTGCGGGAGAGGTTAATGCAAGCCGGACTGCACCGGGATGCAATGAAAATTGGTAACATTCTGCGGCGGTTGGAGGTCGATCTAACCCACTAAGCATCTGCGGCGAAGTTTCCCGCAGGGGTAACCGCAATAAGGTTGCCCAACGGGTACAGGTAAAGGCAATTACCGGGATATCAGCTTGAACTGCTGCCGGAAACAGGTCTATTTCGGCTTTGCGATGCGCCATGTTGTAGCGATGCATCAACACATCACATTGATGAAGGTGAATCAGATTCAGGGCGATCGCCCGATTGTGGGTGCTCATTCCCACATAGCGGATGTAGCCCTTTGCCTTCCAGTCGTAGAATGTGTCAGCCAGATGTTGAATATCATTGGGGTCGTCCTTCGGTGAAATATACTCTCCAAAAAAGGCATCCACGAGGTCTACATTGAGAGTTTGGCGAATGCGATCGAGGGTATGGTTTAACGTTTGGCGATCGCGCTTTTCACTGCCCAACGCGACAAAAATCGATTCTCGGTGGGTTGCCAATAGCAGGTTTAACTCATCCAGAAACAGGCGAGAAGGCAAGCTATAGGAAAAGAAGTAGTTAATACCTGCTGCAAAAGCCGCTCTGACACAGCCAGTTTCCTTCAGGTATTGGCTAGCTAAACCCAAACGACTCACAGGGGTGTTATCTAAAGTTGTGAGTTCCATACAGTAGCTCCAGCGAGACATTCTAGAGTGTTGTATCTTTCGTTCCAGGATGAGTCGTTTTGCTGCCCCAATCTGGATTGTGCAGTGCCATTCTCGGCATTGGCATCCATGTGGGTATCGGTGAAAACCATTCTCCTAGCAGGGATGAAGCCTGTCCCAGATGCAGACCTCGCTATATTCAGGTCTACATTCTATAGCGATCCTAAATCGTTTGTGAAAGTGCCCGCCCAATGGGCGGGCACTTTCACAAACAGCTTTTTTCACACATCAAATAGGATTGCTATATAGTCTTACGCACATACGCTGAAGAAGAGGGATTGTAGGGGCTGTGCTCCGTTCTAAGAGGTGCCTGAGCAGTTTTCGGCGGTTAGAACCGCGACGACAAGAACAAAGCCCACTGAAACAACCGTGCACCGAATTTGGAAGGAAGCAGAGATCCGTGTACACAGTAGCCCTTAGATGGGGATGGGTGCTCCTTCGCCAGACATTCCTTTTCCTGCTGTAAACTAGATAGTCTGGATTGAGCACCAGTTCACTGCAAATTTTTTGGGTTGGGGTTAGAGATTATTTCATGAGCCAAATTAAATCAGTTACAGGACGCGGAATTCCATTAGTAGGCGATGACATCGACACCGATCGCATCATTCCGGCTCGTTTTCTTAAATGTGTGACCTTCGATGGGCTGGGCGAACATGCGTTTGAAGACGATCGCGCCCAAACCAAAGGTCAACACTCCTTTGATCAACCCCAATATCAAGGGGCTACCGTTCTCATCGTCAACCGCAACTTTGGCTGTGGCTCCTCTCGCGAACACGCACCCCAGGCGATCGCCAAATGGGGTATTCAAACCCTTATTGGCGAGAGTTTCGCCGAGATTTTCTTTGGCAACTGTGTCGCCATGGGGATTCCCTGTGTGACGGCTGACCATGACACGGTTCAACGCCTACAGGAATTGGTAGCCGCCAATCCTCAGACCTCCGTTGAAGTCAATCTTGAAACCATGCAAGTGACCTGTGGTGACTTTGTAGGAGCTATTCACATGGGAGACGGTCCCAAAAATATGTTCCTCTCTGGGAATTGGGATGCCTGTGGACAACTCGTATCACAAGCCAACAGCATTAAAACCACCGCAACCCAACTGCCCTACATTTCCTGGAGCAAAGTTGCCGTTGGGTAAATCCATCTCGCCACCAACGATGAACCTGAGCTTGAGCCAGTTTGGTGGTTGAACCCGTAGCGACAGGAGCATCCCCTGCGTTAGTAGAATAGCCCCCAGTAATTATCAAGCTTGACCGTTCAGGTTTGGTGTTGCCCAATCCGCCTGATGTTGAACTTGCCTAACCGCAAAGTTAAACATTGGGCGGGTTGCTTTTTTGAAGCTTGCCACTAGCTTCCTGTCAGGCATGGATTCATGCAGGTGGAGCCTCCGTAATTCCATTTCCAAGCTCCTACTTGGAAATGAGGTCTGTATGAGATTTGTTGGCGGAGGGAGTGGCAGGAGAGGAACATCTCAGCAGGAATGCGATTGCACTGACGCAACCCCTTCTAACCAAAATTTTACGTGGAATCACCAGGGACACTGAAATTTAAAGTATAAAAAACTACTTTTATTTTTTGGCAGTGGTAAATTAAGCGAATTTGATCGGTTCCTGTTTTTTTTAGCTTATGAGTTGGAACATCAAATTCGTCATCTGAGGTTTTTTTGTATTTGAAATTTTATCTTCTGCAAAAAATAGAAGGATGCATCATCCTAGAATCAATGTTTTTCAATACCTAAAGCAGTTATTTCTAACGGATTTTATTTCTAAAGTTCCCAAAATTCCTCCGGATTCAACAATCCGGAAATAATTACTATTTCTCAAGAAACATTTATCTTTTAGCGGCAAAAGAAAGATGCTTTCTTTACAGTATTGAGGGAATATACTGATGAGTTTCTTTACTCCGGCGGGAAATCTTACTGTAGGGTATCGCCAAGTCTGACTAAATTCAAAATTCCCACTGTAGGAGAAACACATTATGAAGACCGAATTGAAAGCGAAGTTCCTTCAGCACTTGATTGAGCGCAAAGAAGGTGACAAGGGTTTCACTTTGATCGAATTGCTCGTTGTTATCATCATCATCGGCATCCTCTCGGCAATTGCTTTGCCATCCTTCCTCAATCAGGCAAATAAGGCTCGTCAATCCGAAGCTTCTACCTACGTAGGTTCTGTGAACCGGGGTCAGCAAGCCTACTTCCTTGAGAAGAATTCCTTTGGTAACCTGTCTAACCTGGAATTGGGTATCAGTGACACTAAGAACTACACTTATGTCTCCACGCCTGCTGGTACTGGCACAAACGCTGAAGCGGTTACCACAGCTAGCCCCATCGCAACTCTGAAGGGTTATGCAGGTCGTGTGTGGATTGGTACAGGTAGCGATAACACCGCTACTACGTTTGCAATTCTCTGTGAAGGTACTTCTCCTTCCTTAGTTCCTGGCGTCAGTGGTAAAACTGCTTGCCCATAAGCCGCTAGTTTCACTCGCTTAACTCAAGAAGCATCTCAACCGTTATAGATAGCCATCTCAGTTAGGACAGAAGGATTTGGGGCTATGCTCCCAACAGAAATTTTACTTCTGTACCCTTCCCTAACCCGGCGACTCAGATATAGGTTGAGATGCTTTTTGTATGCGTCAGAACTTACGCAGTTACATCCCCCAACCTCCCTTAAAAAGCAGACTTCCGGAGTTCTCCCCTTGTCAAAGGGCAAGGGGGGGAGCAAAGGTTTAGGCTGCAAGTGCGTCAGTTCTATGGGTGTCTACCTCTGGTATTACCAGGATTGGAAGGGGTGCTTTGCCAAGTTAGAGTTGTAGTAGCGGGGATCAGCAGAGACTTCTTCACCGATCCACTCTGGTAAAACTACAGATTGATCGACGTCGGCAAGTTCTACCTCTGCCATGATCAGCCCATGGTTTTCTCCCATAAATTCATCAACCTCCCAAAGTAGCCCCTGGTAGTCAATGCGATAGCGAATTTTTTCGATTAAGGGGCGATCGCACAGATTTTCTAACATCTCGATCGCATCCCCCAACGGGATTTCGTACTCATACTCACTGCGGGCAATGCCACTGGATTTGCCTTTGATGGTGATGTAAGCGCGATCGCCTGCTACACGGACTCTCACGGTGCGTTGTTGGGTGGAGGCAAGATATCCCTGGCGATAGAGTTTGCCTTGACCGAGCGATCGCCACGCATCGCCCTTAACCAAAAATTTGCGCTCAATTTCAACTGCCATTTGTGAAGCCTTTGGTTGGGTAGAGGCACGAAACCCAACACCCCGCATGGGTTACACTTCGCTAACCCATCCTCAATTGAATTTCACTGCCATTCTTCAATTGTGGATGCAAACCTTTATTGTTGCTGGTGCAAATAGAGGAAAGCTTCGACTTCTGCGGCGGACGGTTGAGCGGCGATCGCCCCTGCCCGTAGGGTGGTCAACGCACCAACAGCACTGGCATAGATCACCATTTTTTTAGCAGCATCAGGGTCACTCAAGACATGAACTCCCTGTTGACAAAGCTGATGCAAGAAACCTGCGACAAAGCTGTCTCCGGCTCCAGTCGTGTCTTCAGTATCAACTTCAAAGGCAGCCACTTTGCCTTCGTTTTCACCCAGGCAATAGGCACTACCGCGATCGCCATCGGTAATCAGCACTCCTTCTAAATCCCCTAAACGGTGGGCAATCACACCGGGATCGGCTGTGCCAAACAGCCATTCTGCCTCTTCGACTGCCAGCTTGAGAAAATCAATATGTTTGACAAACTCCTGAATGATTGACCGTGCGGCTTCGACATCTTGCCAAAACATGGATCGCCAGTTGACATCGACCAGAACCTTGACGTAGTGCTGTTCGGCAAGCTCCAAGGCTCGTTCGATCGCAGCTTTTGTGTCGGGATAAGCCAACTCTAGGGTGCCCAGCACAAGAAAATCGGCATTGGCAAACAGAGAGACAGGTAATTGCGCGGCCTGCAAATGGGTGTCGGCAAACTCGGCGGTGTCGCGGCTACCAAACCCGGCAAATTGGCGATCGCCCGTTTCGGATCGCAACACATAAATTTCTCTCGTGGGGGCGGTGTTGTGGTGCTGGATGCCTGTGGTATCAACTCCGATGCTGTGCAACAACTCCACCAACGTCTCACCGGGAGCATCTTTACCAACACAGCCAATAAATCCAGCCGGAGTCCCCAATTTGACTAAAGCGGTCGCTACATTTGCGGGTGCCCCGCCGGGGTAGGCTGTCCAGGAGGTGACTTCTTCAAGGGAGCGTCCAGGTTGGTCAGCGATCAGATCAAACAGAATTTCGCCCAAGCAAAGTACACGGGGGCTAGTCACAAATATCTTCCTTTTAGAGCTTAAAACAAACGAATGGATTTAACTGTCAACGAATGGCTTCTTGGAGTTGAGTGGCAATGCGATCGCCAAATTCGGGATCTGTATTTGCCAACCCTAACAGTTGCAGGTATTCCTGCCAGGTTAACCCTGCTGATTCAATAATGGCAAATGCTTCTGCTTCGATCTCTTGTTGCACCCGAACGGATTCGAGATCAGTCTCTGCGCCTTGCAACTCTCCTTCACGCCGCTCAATTAACTCTACAACTTGCAGGTAGGCTTGAACGAATTGGCTTATCTTTTCTGAAGAAATGGCGTTGATATCGACATTTGGGGGGCTATCTGGGAATTCGGTAGCGGGAGGCGATGCGGGAGCAGGGGGCAATTCCTGGGCGATCGCACCACTGACCCAAAGGCAGAGATACAACAATAGGCACAACAAAAAGCTAAAGGTCAACAGCACCGCTTTTTGGATCGCCTGGAACACCCGACCGATCCGAGAATCGGGCACCAGGAACTGAGCGGGATTGTGTCTAGCCAATCGGTTGAATGAGAAGGGCTGAGCGAGCGATCGCCTAAATGCTTTCCTGAACATGCATGAAGTTTAATTAGGTTCTTATACTTACCTGAATTATCAGACAGCTTTTGCGGATAAACCTCCTAGAATTGAAATAGGCAATGAGTAGATATACATAGGTAGTGGCGTTATGGCTGGCGATGACAATCAAACCTCCGGTTCTCTCTCAGAACGAGAGTTGCAAATCGTTGAACTGGTGGCGGCTGGCTTAACTAATCAAGAGATTGCAGAAAAGCTAGAGATTAGCAAGCGCACCGTTGATAACCACATCAGCAACATCTTGACTAAAACCGCCACTGGCAATCGGGTCGCGTTGGTTCGTTGGGCACTCCAGTGGGGCAAAGTCTGTATCGATGAGGTGAATTGCTGTAGCTTACCGATTCCGTCGGATGCACTTCCGCCTCCGATTGATTCGGTGCCGATTTCAGGGGATGAGGTTATTTCTTGAATCTGATTCGTGGGAAAATGATGTGCCGCATCATTGCCGCTCACTACGCGGGACAAGTTTGAAAACAGGGCTTTGAGATGAACGAGGCATTATCCCAGATTCAACCGGGTCGTCAGGTGCGTTACTGCGTCTGTTGTCCTACATTGCCATATGCCGTCTATTGTGAAGTGTCGGCTCACCTACGTCAGGTCACCGGGGTAGATGCAGGTCTACTGCCGCAGACGTCTCAGCAGTTTGACTACACGCAGAGTCAGGTTGGGGGACTGTGGATTGAGTACAGTCAGACAGCGGATGCAAGCTCTCGACATCAGGTAGAGCAAATTTTGAACTACTATGGCGATCGCTATGGTCGGTGGTTAGTGATGGATAGTTGATGGTCAGTGGTCAATAGTCAATAGTCAGTGGTCAATGGTCAATGGTCAATAGTCAGTGGTTAGTGGTCAATGGTCAATAGTTGATGGAGAGATGATGGGCGATTGACAATTGACGAATGACAAATGACAAATAAGGTTTCGATAGTGGATGGTCAATGGTGAGTCAGTGGTCAATGGTGATAGTTGATGGAGAGACGATGGGCGACCGACAATTGACGAATGACCATTGACCATTGACAAATTACGAGGTTTTGATTGAGTACACGGCGATTTTATGGGCACTATTCAAGCACTCCGGGGAACGCGGGACATCCTGCCAGATGAGGTTGTTTACTGGCAATATGTTGAAGCCGTCGCGAGAGATATTTTTAACAAAGCGGCTTACCGCGAAATGCGTACACCCATCTTTGAGCAAACAGAACTGTTTGAGCGGGGCATTGGGGAAGCAACGGATGTGGTCGGCAAAGAGATGTACACGTTTCAAGATCGGGGCGATCGCTCAATTACGTTGCGACCTGAATTAACCGCAGGATTGGTGCGATCGCTGATCGAACACAAGCTCTACGCCATCAGCCCAGTACAACGGATGTGGTCGATTGGCCCTGTATTTCGCTATGAGCGTCCGCAGGCAGGGCGACAGCGACAGTTTCACCAGATTGATGTGGAGATCATGGGCAGTGCTGATCCCCGTGCCGATGCAGAGGTGATTGTACTGGCAACTGATTTGCTAAATGCATTAGGCTTGAAAACGCTGAAGTTGGATATCAACTCAGTAGGTACGTCGGACGATCGCCAACGCTATCGACAGGCTCTCATTGATTATTTAACGCCTTACAAAGCAGAGTTAGACGCTGATTCGCAGGATCGCCTGACCCGCAACCCTCTGCGAATTCTCGATAGCAAAGACGAACGGACGAAGGCGATCGTGCAAGACGCTCCTAACCTGCTGGATTACTTGAGTCCAGAGTCACAACAACGATTTGAGCGAGTGCAGCAGTGTTTGACCGATGTGGGGATTGCCTACAACATCAACGCTCAACTGGTGCGCGGGCTGGATTATTACACTCACACTGCCTTTGAGATTCAGTCGGATGATCTGGGTGCTCAAGCGACCGTGTGTGGCGGTGGACGCTATGACGGACTAGTGGCTCAGTTGGGTGGTCCCGATACGCCTGCGATCGGGTGGGGCTTAGGCATGGAGCGATTGATCCTGTTATTGCAACAACTTCAGACTCCAACTCAAGCCAATCTCGACTTTTATGTGGTGTCAAAGGGCGATCGCGCTGAAGCTCAAGCTCTACAACTGAGCCAGACCTTGCGGCATCTGGGCTTCTCCGTAGAACTCGATTTGAGCGGCAGTGCCTTTGGCAAACAGTTCAAGCGGGCTGACCGCAGTGGGGCGATCGCCTGTCTGATTTTGGGTGATGCCGAAGCCGAGAACGGAATGGCTCAACTGAAATGGATGCAATCCGGAGAACAGGGGGCGATCGCTCAAGCTGACTTGCCTACCCTGGCAGATGACCTGCGCCACAAGATTGCAGATATTCGCGCTAACCAAAAAGGCTAAAGGCTAAAGGATGAAGGATGAAGGATGAAGGATGAAGGATGAAGGATAAAACCAGAACATTGGAATTTTGCTGTTCTTATCCTTTAGCCCTTATCCTTTAGCCTTTTCTTTTTATCCTTCCGCCTTTAGCGTTTCTTCTCTCCCCCGTCCTTCTTCTTTTTTCTCGCTTCTTTCCTGAATCGGTGGACGAAGTACCAGATACGCCACCGCTCCAAACAGGGGAATCAGGGATGCTGCCCAGAACAAACGGCGATCGCTTAGTCCCCGTCGTGCCATATCATCTCCCAAAATCGCCGGGAAGATAAGGCAGAGCATACAAAAGTCGAGGCTCATGACATGGACAAAGCGACTGGTTTGCCACTGGTAGGCAAAATCGCTCCAGTCACCTGCGATCATGCCATACGCCACAAAAGGAATGAGGAGAAGGGCGATCGCCAATCCATTCCAGCGAGAATCGAGCCACTTCAGGAGCCAGTTCTTCTGACCTGCGAACGTGCCATTCGGTTGCCGTAAGGCGAAGTAGGGCAACAGGGCAAAGGCTCCCACGCCAAATGATCCGGCAACAAAGAGGGAGGCAGGCACCTTTTGCATCCTGCCATCAATCAGCAAGAACGAGGCATAGATCAGGGGCACAATTCCCAGCGTGTTGAACAGTGCCACGATCAAAGGATTAATGCCCTGCCAGTCCCCTGTTACCAGTCTTTGAATGGTTTCAGCCGTATCGGGCTGATTGGGAGGTGCGAGAAAAAAGGCATAGCCAATAAAGCCAATCCACAACCCCCAGAAAATGACTCGATTCACAACGGTGCCTCACCCAATGACGGTTCTAACGCTGGTTCAAGTAGCGTCCTGCCATTGACAGTGTATCGCCCAGATCAACGTCCCCGTCTCCGTCTGCATCCAGAAAACTGCTCAAGACCGAGTTTTGTCCGGTTGAACCGCTGCTGGGGGCATTGTTATTAGTGGCTCCAGACTTGAGGAAATTGAGCGCAAGCGGAACGAGCACTGGAAGCAACGATTGGATGGTGTTGGCATCAATCCCTGTTCTCTGGGCGATCGCCTCTGCCATCTGGTTCTGCTGAGCTGGGCTAAAGAGGGCTTGCAAGGCTCCCATGTTGGGGTTGGTGCCGCCGTATTGGTTCACGAGCGACTCGACGCGATCGTTGCCACCTGTGGCGCGTTGCTGTTGCAGAGCAGAGCGTACATAACTGCCCACTACCGACATCATGGTTGAGGTCGTGCCGGAGTCAACTCCCTGGTTCTGAGAAACCTGCTGCACCATATTTAAAATGTTGCCAAGCTGATCAGGGCTACCTTGCTGATTGGGGTTGCTAATGGCTCCTAAAATTTGGTCAAACAATGGCATAGGCTTCGATTCCTGCTAAACGTCACTCAAATTTCATTATTAAAAGTCTAAAATGTGGAACCGGGCATCAGCCTTGATGCCGAGTCCCATTCGTTACTCAGAAATAAATTTAGCCGGATTTAGCCAACGGTCACTTCGCTGGTGTCAACGTCGGTTGCCCCATTGACGCCTCTGGCGATCGCCACTGCCTTGGAGAGATAGGACTGATCGGGCACGTTGCCTCTGAGCACGACTTTGCTGCCCAACTGAGCCACCCACAGCGTGCCGACATCATCCAACTGCGCGTCATTGTCATAGGCGAGAGCAACCCGCTTTGCCAAACCGCTCTCATCATAGGTGCCGTCTAATCCTACCCGCTCTGGAGGAATGCTTTGTCCACTTGACGCAGGGGCAGCCGCAGGAGCAGAAGTTGCTCCTCCGACTCCGGTTTGAGCGACCGCAGGCTTGCTTCCTGGAAACAGTCTATCTAGCCAACCCATTGGTTAATTCTCCTTTAGAAATCTCAAACAAAGTTTGCAAATCGGATTCAGGTTTTGCTGTCATTATGAAGCGATCGCTTTAATTCCTCTGCAAGGAAAGGTTAACTTAAGGTTTTTCTATATCAACAATCGATGGATTGAAGGGTACAACGACCAAAAGAACAATTGTTGAGCATAGATATTACATTGTTTGAAGTTTTATGGGCTTTTTCAGAATCCGGTGAAAGCACTGCTGTAAACTTGTTTTCGATTGCAAAGCATCATTATTCGGTCGCTCGTTCGGTCTCATACATTAGCCGCAAGCTACCGTTAATATCCCGACCGTTAACATCATGTAGTTTGGAGACTTTATTCAATGTCCCATACCGTCAAGATCTACGACACCTGCATTGGATGCACCCAATGCGTCCGGGCTTGCCCCACTGACGTTTTGGAAATGGTGCCCTGGGATGGCTGCAAAGCAGGTCAAATTGCCTCATCGCCTCGTACCGAAGATTGCGTCGGTTGCAAGCGATGTGAAACTGCCTGCCCAACAGACTTCCTCAGCATCCGAGTTTATCTTGGAGCTGAAACCACTCGCAGCATGGGCTTGGCTTACTAAAAGTCACGGTTTCATCTGCTTAAAAACGGTGTTGCTCAGGAGAACTGGCTTTGCAGGCAAACGGCTGTTTTCCTGTCCGGGCTGTTCTTCAGCAATGCCTTAAAACTGATGATTGATGCTTTAGGAGGGGGATGTCCCCCTCCTTTTTTTGCATGGCATCCTTCTCGAATGGGCATACCCCTTTTCGGTATGGCTGATTCACGACATGACTTGCGTCAGGCCGGTTTGCGAAACGTCCTACAGGTATTGCTCAGGTTTGGTCGCATCACGTTCAGATTTTCGGGAGTCAACCAAGCTGCGGAGGCTGATGCCAGAGTTGGGAGTTCAATCCCCGGAGTCCCTGCTTTAAGTTGGACAGTTTTAGAATATCTTGCAAAATATTTCAATTTATTGTTACAATCTTTTACATAAAGAAACAAATCTATACGGAGATTGTTATGACTATCCTGATCGCTTTATTTATTGTCGGTTGGGTCGCTGTTGCTCTACTGGGCACCCAGGCTTACTTCCGGGGCGAGCAGTCGAAGCCAATCCATGAGCGCAACTGGCGTTCTGAGGGATTTGAAAAGCTATCTCAGTCCATCACGGGGTCTGAACTGGACTATGGCGATCGCGTCTACGCTTACTCCGGAATGGATGCTTACGCGAGCCGCAACCTACCTAATGGCTAAATAGTTGGTGTTACAAGGACTCATTCGACTTCTCTCCAGGTTGGATTGAGTCCTCTAACCCATCCATAAAATCTCAAAAGCACAGAGGCTTCCAGGTTTTGCCTCTGTGCTTTTTGCACGTTTAAGACGTCAGGTAATCTGAGATACGATTCAATATCCGCATAAACCCAGACAATATCCCCTATTCACAGAACATTTATTGTTGAGATAGGGCGTATTACCAAATGAGTGCAACGACAGAACCTCAAGTGGTTGACCAATCGCAAGCCAGTGAAGATTATCCCCTGAGTGCTGTACCGACTACAGCACGTAAATCCATGTTGTCGATGGCGTTTATGCTGTTGGGCTTCACGCTATATTCAGGGACATTTTTTGCAGGGGGTCTGGTTGGACCTGCCTTTCGCTTTTTTCCTGACCTGATTGTGTTGCTAGTCGTCGGCAACCTGATTTTGGGTGGCTATGCGGCTGCGCTGGCTTACATTGCCTCTAAAACGGGGCTTTCCACCGTCTTAATGGCTCGGTTTAGCTTTGGCAGTGTTGGCTCCCGTTGGGTCGATTTTGTGCTGGGATTCACCCAGGTGGGTTGGTATGCCTGGGGGTCTGGGCTGATTGCTGATCTGCTTAACCAGTTAGCAGGCGTACCGGAATCCTGGAACTGGCTGATTATTTTATTCTTTACCTATTTCTTTTGTATTACGGCTTATATCGGCTACCGTGCGATGGATTGGTATAGCCGCATTGCCGTACCCGCGATCATTATTTTGATGCTGTGGAGCCTCTCAATTTCTGCAAATCAAGCGGGTGGTTTTGAGGGATTGCAAGCCATTCAACCCACAGCAGAGTTAGGCATTGGTGCTGCGTTAACCATTATTGTTGGAACGTTTATTTCGGGTGGCACTCAAGCTACCAACTGGAGTCGGTTTTCTGATTCTCCGCGCACAGCGACCTTATCGACGTTGGCAGCTTTCTTTATCGCCAATGGATTTGTGGTGTTTGGTGGTGCTTTCTGTGCCCTGGTGTATCAGGACTTCGACATGGTTTCGGTGATGGCGAAGCAGGGGCTATTGGTGGCAGGTTTTATTCTGCTGTTCCTGAATATGTGGAGCACGCAGGACAACACGATTTACGCATTTTCGATCGCCTTTGCTCACATGTTCCGCACCAGTAAGCGTACTTTCTTTGTGTTGCTGGGAGCAACGATCGCCCTGGCGTTGGCGTGGGGTGGCATCTACAAGAGTTCGCAGTTCATCAACTTTCTGATCCTGCTAGGCACCTTTATTCCTCCAGTCGGTGGTGTGGTGATGTCTGACTTCTGGCTCCACCGCAAGGGACAGTTCCCCAGTCTGGATGAGCCGCAACCTGCTTTCAATTGGGCGGGTGTGATTGCCTATGTGATTGCGTCGGCGATCGCTTACTACTCTCCTGGCATCAAGCCCATCAACGGTATCATTGCAGCTGCGGTGTTGTACTTTATTCTGGCGAAGGTGATTCCTCAAGGAAATCGGAGTCAGGCGATCGAGTAGGGAGTGCTTTATAGAAGTCGGAGATTTTAAAAATCTCCGACTTCTTGTTTTCTAGAATTCCTAACTGCTGCTGTCATCGATGACGGCTGTGCGATCGAGCAAGAGCAGGTTTCTCAGTTGCTCGGTGTCGAGTTCGGTGAGCCAGTTTTCGCCTGTGCCGACGATCTGTTCTGAGAGGGCTTTTTTGCTCTCAATCAGGTCGTGGATACGTTCCTCCAACGTTCCGGTGCAGACAAATTTGTGTACCTGGACGTTGCGCGTTTGCCCAATCCGAAAGACGCGATCGGTTGCTTGGTTTTCTACTGCTGGGTTCCACCAGCGATCGAAGTGGAAAACGTGGTTAGCACGGGTCAGGTTCAGACCCACTCCACCTGCCTTGAGCGACAGGATGAAAATCCGCGGTGCCTGGGGATCGTTTTGGAAGCGATCGACCATCTCCTCTCGCTGTTTCTTGGAGGTGCTGCCGTAGAGGAAGAGAATCTCGCGATTGAACTGCTTCGATAGATAGGTTTGCAGCAGTTTGCCCCACTCAGCAAATTGGGTGAAGATCAAAGCGCGATCGCCCTCTGACAGCAACTCATCAAGCATTTCGGTGAGACGTTGCAGCTTACCAGATCGGGAAAGAAACAGTGAAGATTGAAGATTCAAATCTGAATTATCTTCGTTCTTCGCTTTTCGTTCTTCAGTTTTCTCACTGTCTTCGTCGCTCTTGAGTAGCTCTGGGTGATTGCAAATCTGCTTCAACCGGACGAGCAACGCCAAAATTTTGCCGTGACGTTGAATTCCTTCGGCAGATTCGATATCTTCCAGAGATTTATCAACTAAGCGTTGGTAAATAGCCGCTTGCTCAGCACTTAAGCCGCAGAAAACGGTCATCTCCTGCTTTTCAGGCAAATCTTGAATGATGGAGCGATCGGTTTTGAGTCGCCGCAGGATAAACGGTTGAACGAGCGATCGCAAGGTTTGCAGCGAAGCTGTATCACCGTACCGCTCAATCGGCACAGCAAAGCGGCGTTGGAAAAAGTTTTTGGGTCCCAGATAACCCGGATTTAAGAAGTCCAGAATTGACCACAGTTCTGCCAGACGGTTTTCCACGGGGGTTCCCGTGAGGGCGATGCGAAACTGGGCATTGAGTTGACGAACGGCTTGCGATTGCTTGGCTTCTGAGTTTTTAATGTTCTGCGCTTCGTCTAGCACCACACCCTGCCAGGGGACTGTCTGCAAGTCTTTGACATCCCGATAGACGAGGGGATAGCTGGTAATCACCAGATGCTTGCCCTGAATGGCTCTGGCAAAATCCCTGCCCTGGGCACGTTTGTCCCCATGATGTACCAGCAGTTTGAGGTTGGGTGCAAATCGTTTCACCTCCCGCTCCCAGTTGCCCAATACAGAGGTGGGGCAAACCAGCAATGTAGGGTTCTCTAACGTTCCCTGCTCCTTCAGGTGAAGCAACAGCGCGATCAGCTGGACGGTTTTACCCAAGCCCATATCATCAGCAAGACAGGCACCCAAGCCCCATTTCTCTAGAAATGCCAACCAGGAAGCTCCCCGCACTTGATAGGGACGCAGTTCTCCCTGAAACCCTTCCGGGATGGGAATCGGTTCCACATTTTGATTACCTGTCGTGAGCGTGTTGATCAACTCAGACAACGCACCGGACGCCTCAAAATTGACAACGGGCAACTTCTCAATGGTTTGGGTATCCCCGGTGCTGATCCGCAGGGCATCTTCCAACGACAACGCCATCTGATCTTTGCGACTGGCAAAAAAGCTTTGCGCTGCTCGCACATCTTGAGGACGCAGTTCAACCCATTCTCCATTCACCTCGACAAGCGGTGTCTTGAGAGCAACCAGGCGATCGAATTCTTCCTTGGAGAGCCGTTGTCCACCGATGGTCAGTTCCCACTTAAAGTTCAACAGGCTTTGTAAGCCCAACCGTTGGTTGCTCTTGAGTGGAGCCGCCGCCCGGACGCTTAAACCCAATCGGCTTGCCCATCCCTGTTGATTAGAGAGACTGCCGGGTAGCACGACCCCAAAGCCACTGTCCTGTAACCGCCAGGACACCGTTTTGAGGAAGTCGTAGACCTGCATCGGGTTTAATCGGCAGGATTGTGGTTTTGAGACTTGCAAGCTCGGCTCTAGCACGGGGTAGAGTCGTGATGCCAAGCCCAATCCAGCTAACAGGGTTTCCTGGGGGCGATCGATGGTGCGTCCTAAATAAACTAACCGCTCGACTGGATTCTGCCAGATGGTTTTAGCACTGACCAAAAATCCGGGGTCGCTGGCGGATTGCAAAAAATACTCCAACACCCAATCGGCTTGCCCGTAGGAAGGCGTTTGTAGATAGAAACAAGTGCGGAAGGAGGCAAGACTCTGGCTCAGTTGATGTTGAATGGGAGCCGTCCACTGGGCGATCGCCGTTTGGAGTCGTTCCAATTTGGCAGGCTCAGTGGTGAGTTGGGCAGTGTCGCCCAGGGCTTTGAGCCAGTCCCGCAGGATCGCTTCCTTCAACGCTTGAGGATTACTCGCAGGAGATGCGGCAAGCCCGCTCTGCATCACCACCCGCAACTGGGCATCCATCGTCGCCTTGAGGAAGTCAAATAGCAGCGTTGATGCCAGCGGAAACGCCGTTGGCTCTGGCGTTGCTGAAGTTTGTTGTGTGTTCAGATACGTCCGACAGACAACGGGCATCTGATGGGTAAATTGTTCTAACCGTCCCTGGTCTGCTCCACTATCGAGCAGGGGTTGCCAGTAGGCGATCGCGCTTCCCTCGCTCTGAGGCTCTAGTTGCGGCAAAAATTTCGATCGCGCTAGTAGATCCAGACTCCAGCGAGCAACGTGGGACCAAAAGCGCAGATCACCGCCTAAAAAGGATTCCTCTTCTCCCATAGAACTGAGAGGCAAGGAATTAAGGAATTGAATCGCTTCCAACGGGGTGAGGACAATCCCCGTCACCAACCAGGACTGTAGCGTAGGTGAAGTCGTGGGGGTGTCTGCATCATCGCTGGCGGATGAGGTGGCTGCCCCTGAATGTTGGGGAATGGCAACCGTTGCCTCGGTTTCAGTAGCAACCTGATACGTCGGTAAAGCGATCGCCACGGTTTGCCATCGCCCCGTATCAGTTACCACTGGAATCGTCGCCGTTTCCACAGTGGCGGTTGCCTTGCGCTTCCCACGTTTAGCACCTGCTTTCGAATCCGGTTCCGGTGGTTCTAACGACACATCGGCGATCGCCCACTGAAGCTGCTGAGACTGATGCAGCGATCGCAACAACGCGGTCAACTCTGCCCCATTCATGCCAAATGGGTGAGGCTGGGGTTGGTCTGATTGGGCAAACTCGGTCGGGTCAATTCTGCGCCAGGTTTCGCCCCAAATCAAAAAGCGATTGCCCAGTACAGATTCCGATTCGGCAGGTGCAACAGGGGTTGAGGGCTGATGTTGAGGTTGGATGAGCCAACTTCCGTGTAAGATTGCCATGCAATTAATCGTGGTGCAGCAATAAGAAAAGGTAGAAGCCTGAAGAGAGAAAGAAGCGGGCAGTGGAGAAGGATGAGGGATAAAGGATGAAGGATGAGAAACAGGCAAGACTTGAAATTCTACCCTTCACACTGCGTGGTTTTATTCCTTATCCCTCAGCTTTTATCCCTTAGCCTTTAGCCTTCATCCTTCTTTTTTCTTTCTTCCCCTTTCTTTCTCTCCTATTCTGCCACTGCTTCTCGTGCCGCTGCGGCTTCATCAGGATGGATGCCCAGACGAGTCAGGTTAATCCGACCACGACTGTCGATCTCACGGACTTTGACGATCACTTCGTCACCGACCGCGACTTCATCTTCCACTCTGCCGACGCGATAGTCTGCCAGTTGTGAGATGTGAATCATCCCCTCTTTGCCAGGAAGGAACTCCACAAACGCCCCAATTGGGATAATGCGAGTCACCTTACCGACATAGACATCGCCCGCACTGAGTTTGCGAGTCATGCCCTCGATGATGCCACGAGCCTGTTTTGCCTTCTCGCCATCCACCGCAGAAATGGTAACGGTTCCATCATCTTCGATGTCGATTTTGGCTCCCGTTTGCTCCGTGATGCCCTTAATGGTCTTACCACCGGGACCGATGATCATGCCAATCAGCTCAGGATCAATCTTGATAGTCATGAGGCGAGGCGCAAACGGTGACAGGTTGGTACGAGGCTTATCGATCGCCTCCATCATCTTGCCGAGAATGTGAACCCGGGCTTCTTTTGCCTGGTTAATTGCATCCGCCACAATACTAATGGGCAGACCATTGATCTTCATGTCCATTTGCAAGGCAGTGATACCTGTATCCGTGCCTGCTACTTTAAAGTCCATGTCGCCCAAAAAGTCTTCGATGCCTTGAATGTCGGTGAGGATGCGAACGTCATCCCCTTCCTTGATCAAGCCCATCGCCGCGCCACTCACAGGTTTGGTAATGGGAACCCCTGCATCCATCAACGCCAGGGTTGAACCACAGACCGACCCCATTGAGGTGGAACCGTTGGAGGACAGCACCTCCGATACAACCCGAATCACATAGGGAAACGCTTCTCTGGGGGGCAGCACAGGCACCAATGCCCGCTCTGCCAGTGCCCCGTGACCCACCTCACGCCGACCGGGCGATCGCAACGGTTTCGTTTCGCCTACGGAGTAGGGAGGCATGTTGTAGTGGTGCATGTAGCGTTTTTGCTCATCGGGATGGAGGTCATCCAATTCCTGTGCCTCTCCCGGAGTACCCAGCGTCACCACCGACATCACTTGGGTCAACTCCCGCTGGAACAGTGCGCTACCGTGAACTCGTGGCGGCAGAATTCCAGTGCGACAGCTAATCTTACGGACTTCATTGAGCTTGCGACCATCGACCCGAACGCCATCTTCGATCACCTGACGCCGCATCAGAGTCTTAGTCAAGCTCTTAAAGGAACCCGATAGATTGCGAGAGTCTGCCTCTGTCACCACCCGAATGGGGTTGTCTTCAGGCAGAGCCGCAATCTCGATTGCAAGCTCACTTTTGATTGTGTCTAGGGCATCATCCCGCTGAGTCTTGGTGTATTCAAATCGACTCAGGATTTGCTTAATCTCACCCGTAGCCCGTTCCGCAATGAACTGTCCCAACTGCTCCATTGCCGGATCTTTTTCAGGCTCTGCCGGAGGTACAATCTCAATACCAATCTCTGCTATCAGGTCGCGTTGTGCCTGAATTAAATCCCGAACCGCCTCATAGCCGAAGTCGATCGCCTCAATAATGTCTTGCTCTGGCAGTTGGTTCGCTCCAGCTTCCACCATGATCACCCCTTCTGGTGAACCAGCCACGACCAGATCCAGATCTCCCGCTTCAATTTCGTGGTAGGTAGGGTTAATGATAAAGTCATCGCCAATCAACCCAACCCGAACCGCTGCCATCGGTCCATTAAAGGGAATTTGAGCTAACAACGTGGCGATCGACGCACCAGTAACCGCTAACACATCCGGGGGAACTCGCTCATCCATCGATAATGTGGTTGCCACGATTTGAATGTCATCGCGTAACCAACCGGGGAACAGAGGACGCATAGGGCGATCGATCAATCGGCTAATTAACGTTGCCTTTTCAGGAGGTCGTCCTTCTCGTCGCAAAAATCCACCAGGAATGCGACCCGCTGCATATAAACGCTCTTCGTAATCCACTAACAGCGGTAAAAAGTCAATTCCCTCTCTGGCTGCGGCTCGCGTTGCCGAGACAAATACGGCTGTATCTTCCGATTGAACCAATACCGAACCGCCTGCTTGCGGTGCAAGCAGACCAATCTTCAGTCGAATATCCCGTCCATCAAAGGATATTGACTTATCTATTTCCTTCAACATGCCGTGAGTTTCCCTTTCGTGCCTCATTTTTTCTTTCTGTCGCAATCGTAGCACTGATATTTAAAGGCTGCGGTTGCATTCCGTAACTCCAAGAAATGTTGAGTTATGTTGTTTACCTAAATTAAAATTCTCGGAATTACAGTCTTCTTTGAATTATTAATACTTGATATCTAAAACGTCCATTAAAACTAAAGAAATCAGGCACAGCAATCAAGAAATCGGATCAACCTTCAACATATAGAGCAGATTGAAGGATACGTATAAGAGGGTTTCTAGGAATAAGCGGTAGTGTTTCAAATCTGTTGCTACTGCCCCCTGGCTTCCGGTTGTCACCATCCCTCTTACCGGGCTACCGTATACACGCAAGCTTTATAGCCCCCTACATCCCCCAAAATAGGGGACTTTGAGCCTTTGTCAAAGGGCTTGACTGATCAGAAGCCCTCGTACTTGGAACCGATGCGAAGCGCGCCTTTGGGTTAATCGACTCACCTTCTGCTAGGGGGTTTGGGGGAGCATCCCCTACTGGCTGGTTCTCGAACTCATTGCCGTAACCGAGTGCCTCATTGACAAAGCGATGTGTGTACACTGTAGCTTAATGTCATACCGATTTAATGTTTGATTGTGCCCGATCACTGGGTAGGGGCGTTTCGCGAAACGCCCCTACGGAATCATGTGCAGCGAAGCCAATTCAAATTGGTATCAGTTCGGTTTGAGAGCCCGGCGGTTAAAACCGACGAAATCCTTATCCCGAATTCACGTTAGCTTACCAAGGAGGACTACAGGAGGTTCTTACAGAGGCTATCAACAGGTTTGGAACACCACAACCCCATTGAAATCGAAATAGGTTAAAGTCTTTTTGATCAAAATTGCCCCATTATGGGGCTGACAAGCCTGATCAGGTGGGAACCTGTTCTTGATCTCCCATCTGCTCCCACCAGCGATTGAGCGGGTAATAGATAGCAGGTGCCCACAGGCTACTGAGAATGGCTGAACTCAAAGCAATGCGCTGATGATAAAACCAGATCTCTGTCAACGTCCGGTTCGCTAAGGCTGAATTACCACCAAATCCAGATAGGCTAAATTGAATTGCTGTAACCGTTTCAGCAATGACTGCCATGCCAAAAACAATCAGCGCAACAGAGATAAAGTCTTCCTGGACATAGCGTTGCTTCTGCAAACGTGCTGTGAGGAACCCCACGATCGCCAAACTGAGAGCATGGGTTGGGTGGGGTGCCGTCATACCATCTTGAATTAAGCCGAGCGTGAGTCCGGCGATCGCTCCCTGCCAAGGCGATCGCTTCACACTCCACGCCACCACCCAAATCAGCAACCAGTTTGGACCTACGCCCAAGAGTTGCATCCCTGGAAAACGGGTTGGCAGAATAAACAAGCACAACAGAACAGAGCCCGCCGTCACTCCCCAGTTGAGGAGTTGACGTGCATAGGGGCTCCAGGCGGATGAGTTAATCATGGTGTTGGGACTGGAGCAGCACCAGGACTGGATGAGGGTAAAGGGGTGGGAACCACTTCTGGAGACTTAGAATTGGGAGCAATGATCACCCATTCCAGGTAGCTAATCGGGGCAGTTAATTCGATCACAGCTTCTGGGGCGGGGCTTTTGTTCAGGTTGATCGACTCGATTCGTCCAACAGGCAATCCAGCAGGAAACAGTTGACTAAAAGAAGATGTAGTAATCACATCTCCAGGTCGGACATCTGGAACCTTATCAAAAAACTCCATAATTGCCCGATTTTCAGACTGTCCGCGCAGATACCCCATCGAACGAGAACGGGCTACCGTGACGCCCACCTGACTACTCGGATCACTAATCAGCAAAACCCGGCTTGTGTTGGGTGTCACCTGGATTACCCGTCCCACAATCCCACCTGTACCCAGCACAACTGAGCCTGGCTCAATACCATCCTGGCTACCGCGACCCACCGTAATCTGCTGCCACCAGTGATCTGCACTTCGCCCGATCACTGGAGCCGCTATTCCCGCTTCAGTGTTGCTAGACACGTAGCCCAACAACTCTTGTAAGCGGCGATTTTGACTTTCTAGCTCAACTAGACGAGACTGCAACTCTTGTAAGCGAGCATCTGCCAGCACCTCATCTGGCATTGGATTGCCCTGAAATGGGCGGGATATCCATTGATAGATTTCCAGGACAACCGCACCTTGAGTCTGTCGAACCGTCCATGCCGTTGTCAGGGCAAGAAAGACGAGTCCGATTCTCAAGCCATGGCGACCCCACCAGCGACGAATTAGATACATCACATATTACGGGAGCGACCACTAAATACACGCTCAAGCTGCTTAAAGTTCTCTAGCACACGCCCTGTGCCAAGTACAACACAGCTCAGGGGGTCTGCTGCAACGTGAACGACAATGCCAGTTTCGTGGCTGATCAGGGTGTCTAGCCCCTTGAGCAGAGCCCCACCCCCTGCTAACATAATGCCGCGATCGATGATATCGGCAGCGAGTTCAGGAGGGGTGCGTTCTAGCGTGCGCTTAACCGCTTCGATAATGACTGACAACGGTTCTGCCATCGCTTCACGAATTTCTGGACCTTTGACAGTGACGGTGCGAGGCAAGCCTGACAGCAAATGCAGTCCTCTCACATCCATGATGATTTCGTCGTCATCATCTGTAGGATAGGCGGAACCAATCAAAATTTTGATTTCTTCAGCGGTGCGTTCCCCAATGACCAGGTTGTGAACCTTCTTCATGTATTGGGTAATGGCTTCGCTCAACTCGTCACCTGCAACTCGCACGGATTCACTCAACACCGTGCCCTGCAAGCTGAGAACCGCAACTTCAGTCGTGCCACCACCGATGTCGATGATCATATTTCCGGTTGGCTCTGCCACGGGTAAGCCTGCCCCGATCGCCGCTGCTACAGGTTCGTCAATCAGGTACACATCCCGCGCACCGGCTTGAGAGGCGGCTTCCATAACGGCACGACGCTCAACCCCGGTCACACCACTGGGGATGCCGATGACAATTCGAGGGGAAACGAGGGTGCGCCCTTCATGGACTCGACGAATAAAATGCTTGAGCATCAGCTCGGCGGTGTCAAAGTCAGCGATCACCCCATCTCGCAGGGGGCGCAAGGCGACAACGTTGCCAGGTGTCCGACCAAGCATTTTCTTGGCATCTTCTCCAACGGCTAGTGGAACCTTCTCGTCCTGATCCATAGCTACTACCGAAGGTTCCTGGAGAACGATCCCTCTACCAGAGACATAAACAAGGGTATTTGCAGTGCCAAGGTCGATACCCATGTCGCGTGAAAATGAGAAGCGATTGAAAAAACCCACTAGCTTTCTAAGCCCCCAAAATTAAGTGCTATGGTTTGTTGAAACAGGTCTGATGGAAAATACACTTGACCACCTAGTCGAAGTGGATTTTATTACGTTTTTTGTGCAGAGTCTAGTCAGATGAAGTTTGAATTGAATGCAAGCCTGATTTTAATGAAATGTTTGATCCACACTCTACAGTCATCGTTCTTAGATGCAAGCAAACTATCAGGATAAAATCAAATCGCTTCAATGCGATCGCCCTCAAGAAATTTCGAGTTTTTCTCGCAAGAGAGTGTCTAGGAGGCTGACAAGTCAATCGATAAAGCTAGTATGAAGTGACCTGTTCATACGGTTGCGAATGTAACTGAAATTTGGATAGATGGTGGGACAAATTGAGTGAGATTTGTGGGTTTATTTAGTGATAAAAGTTTTTTGAAAAGTTGCTCTATGCTCTGCTAAACTAATACTTATGTACTAAGGCTCGTGTTAGATTTGTGCTTTATCGTGTTATGAATCGAGCGATCGCTAACATCAGCCAATCTCCGTCCAGTCATTAACTGTCAATCACTGTCAATCACTAACTGTCAAATCATTAACTGTCAAATCATTAACTGTCAAATCATTAACTGAACTCAACATATCGGGTCTAAACATATGGGTCTAAACGCAATTACACTGGTCGGTCGTGCAGGTCGAGATCCAGAGGTGAAATACTTTGAGTCGGGAAGTGTCGTCTGCAACCTGACCCTCGCCGTCAACCGTCGCACCCGCAACAACGACGAGCCAGACTGGTTTAATTTGGAAATTTGGGGCAAAACGGCTGAAGTTGCGGCGAACTACGTCCGTAAAGGCAGCTTAATTGGGGTCAGTGGTTCCCTCAAATTTGACCACTGGCAAGACCGCAGCACTGGAGCCGATCGCAGCAAACCTGTGATTCTGGTCGATCGCCTCGATTTGCTGGGGTCGAAGCGCGATCAGGAAACCGCTGGTGCAGGCATGGGTTACAGCGACGACGAATTCTAATCTAAAAGGTCAATTGATTTAATTCATTAAAGGAGGGATGCGATTAATCGCGTCCCTCCTTATTAGTCGTGTCTCTATTGATCGGATTAACTGAGAGTTTATCGGATCAGTTGAGGATAAATCTTGCGGACTGCCAGATTGACAAACACTCCCAGCAATACGATCAGCCATAACAGGTTGAGCCACCACCAGGAGGGTAAACCGATGTGCCAGCGAAGCAAATCAACCAACGATGACAGGGGCAAGATTCCAGCGACCCGTTGCAGGGCGATCGGCAGGTTCTCACGCGGAAAGTAGGTGCCACACAGGGTAAACATTGGCACAATCAGCAAGAAGATCGGGACGTTAATTTGATCGACCTGGCGCACCCACCCTGCGGTGAGTAGCCCCATGGCACCAAACAGCAGACTCCCTAATATCATCAACGGTAGCGAGAGCAATAGATTCCAGGCAGGATAGATGCCCCAGACCACAGCAATCAGTGCCGTCAACCCTCCAGCGATCATGCCTTTAGTTGCTGCCCACAGCCAATCGCCTAAAAAGACCTCTGCAAAACTAAGAGGTGCAGTGAGCAGGGCGTGCCAGGTTTTTTGGAAGTTGAGCCGAATAAAGGTGCTGTAGGCTCCCTCAAAGAAGGATTGGAACAACACCCCAATCCCAATCATGGCAGGTGCAATAAATTGCAGGTAGGATACCGTTTCGCCCTGATAGTTGACCTCACCAACCAGGGGAGTTAGTCCGTAGCCGAAGGCGACGAGATAGACGATTGGTTCTGAAACGGGGGGCAAACAATTGACGAGCCAGGTGCGTTGATAGACTTTAGCGTGGCGATGCCAAACGGAGTAGACTCCCCACGGTGTAATTGAAATCCCTTTCATGATTTTGGATTTTAGATTTGCGATTTTAATGTTTCTGGTGTGAGGCGGCTACCTTTGCCTTCTGCCTTTTCCTAGTGGTTGAGATGGTTGTCCAGCAGGCTCCCGGTGAGGCGCAAGAATACATCCTCCAGGTTTGCCTCGCGGCGAGTTAGTTCTGCCGGATTGAAGGCAGCGAGTTTTTGCCAGAGGAGTTCAGTGTTGGTGGGTGGTAGTGCGACCAGATAGCCACTCCCAAAGGAGCGATACCAGGTGTTGAAGCTGTTAGCGATCGCCTGTAAATCCGTCTCCGCAATGCCTTCTACCTCAACAATTTCTTTGCCAATGGTGCGATCGATTAACTCAGCAGGGGTGCCCTGGTCAATGACCTTGCCCTGCTGCAACAACAGGAGGCGATCGCACAGACGCTGCGCCTCATCCATGTAGTGGGTCGTGAGCAACACCCCACAGCCCTGCCGTTTCAGGTCGATCACCAGTTTCCAAAAGTCCTGCCGCGCATCGGGGTCAAGCCCGGTCGTCGGTTCATCCAAAAACACGACTTGGGGATGGTTAATCAAAGCCCGCGCCAACACTAACCGTCGCTTCATACCGCCCGACAGTTCATCAATGGGGCGATCGGCGTAATTCTCCAGGTGAACGTGAGCCAGCACCTCCCCTGCCCGTCTCCGAGCCGCTTTGCCTACGATCCGATAATGATGAGCAAAGTGAATCAGATTTTCGATCACACTAAAGTCAGGGTCAAGGTTATCCTCCTGGGTCACAATGCCCATTTTGGCGCGAGCACGGCACCCTTCCTTTTGAACGTGCAGTGACCCCAACTGCACAAACCCACGACTGGGAAGCACTCCCCCGTACAACATCCCAACAATCGTTGTCTTACCGGCTCCATTGGGACCGAGCAACCCTAACACCTCACCGGGGTTCAAGGAGAATTGCACATCTTGCACGACAGGGCGATCGCCATATTGTTTCCCTAAGTCGTAAGCCACCAGTGCCGGGTTATTATGCTGAGACTCAAGGTAAGAACGAACCATGCGTAAACCTCACAGGTGGGTTAACGTACTACATAATATCGTTCTTGTAGTATGAGGTGTCTATCACCCGATAGAAGGGGAAAATATCAGAAGAATGAAGAGGCGCGATATATCGCGCCTCTTCATTCTTCTGATATGACAATGCGATCGCGTCCCTGGTGCTTGGCTTCGTATAAGGCGCGATCGGCAGCTTTGCTGAGGGAGGTGGCATCTAGATATTGGGGAAATCCGGCAATGCCGCAGCTAAAGGTGACCAGAAACTCGCAGTTATCTGTCTTTTGCACCATCTGAGCAAACCCCTGCCGAATTTCATCCACTACATGAAATGCTGCGCTGGGGTCGGTATCAGGAAAAATGATGGCGAACTCTTCACCACCATAGCGACCAATGATATCGGCTCGGCGCAAGCGTTGTTGCAGCAGACGAGAGAGATTTTTGAGGACGCGATCGCCTGCTAAGTGACCATAGGTATCGTTCACCCGCTTGAAATGGTCAATATCAATCATGGCAAGGACAAGGGCACTCGCCTGCCGACTGGCACGCTGAATCTCAATACAGAGTTGCTCCTTGATTTTGGTATGGTTTAGCAAACCTGTGAGGCTATCGCGCTCAATTAAGGAGCGCAAGATGCTTGATCGCTGCAAGCGTGGCAGGATCGCAGCAACCAGGTGGTCAGGTTGAATGGGTTTGGTGAGAAACATATCCCCCCCGGATCGCACCGCAGCCAGTTGTCGCTCAATGCCATTTTCGGCGGAGAGAAACACAATCGGGATACCAACGTAGGCACCATGTTGGCGGAGAATGGCAGCTAACTCAATTCCATTGCACTCTGGCAAATACAGATCCATCAAGATCAGGTCAGGGTTTGAGTCAATCAAGGTAGACATCACCTGAAGGGGATCAGTCACCACGCTGGTCATAATGCCTGCCTGCTGCAAAATCAGGGCGTAATAGTTAGCCAGCGGCACATCATCTTCAATGATCAAAACGCGATAGGGTTCTCGGCTATCGTGATTGGTCAAGATATCCAGTTGGGTGAGCAACTCACCCGCATCAACAGGCTTTGTAAAGTAAGCACTGCCTCCAGCGCGTACGGCTTGCAAGCGGGCAGTCAGGTCGTCTCGCGCTGAGATAAATAGAACGGGCAAGGGGTGATCTCGCCCTTCTTGAATGGTGGCGATCGCCTCGGTGCCAGCAAGTTCCCCTTCGGGCAAGACGATGTCCATGATGATAGCGGCAGGGGTTACCTGCTGCATTGCCTCTTGCAACCCTTCCACATGTTCAAAATGGCAGACCGTATACCCAAAGTGGCTGAGACTCAGGCTGAGATAGCGCGCCAGATCAGGATCATCCTCTACCAGAAACACCACATGGGAATTTTGTTTTGTCTGGTCAGCGGGTTTCGATGCAAAGAGAGCCGCAGGGGCTTTTAACTGAGTCGTTGCCAGAGTTGCATTCAGTTGATGGAGTGCCTGTTGCAACTGCAATCGCTGTTTTTCAGTTGGAGGGGTGTCTAACCGTAACAGAGTATCCACACAGCTTTCGACCTGATGAGCCGCACAACTCACGTCGGCAAACTCAAAGGTAGCACTGGAGCCCATTAACCGATGACTCAAAAGCCGCAGATGGCGCAGTTTGTCGAGATTCCAGTCTTCTTGCAGGAGCGATCGCCCCACACTGGTAATGAGATGAATTTTTTGAGGCAACTGTTGCTCATACTCCTGACGCAGCAGTTGAAACTCTGCCTGTGCCGCCTGAAGTGAAGTTTGAACTGAATTAGCCATCATGATGCCGCTTCCACAGGTCATAAATTTGAGCTGCAAGAGTCATGGGGTCAAACGGTTTAGCAATCACATCCAATGCACCCATCTGCCTGTACTGCGTAATTTCGTAAGCTTGCACCTTAGCCGTCAAAAAAATGACAGGGGTATGAGCCGTTTCGGGAATATCTCGGAGAGCTTTGAAGGTTTCTAGTCCGTCAAGTTCCGGGAGCATGACATCCAAAATGATGACATCAGGAGCAAATACAGGAGCAACATGAATAGCTTCACGACCAGAACTGCAAATTTCGACTGTAAATTTACCGACTGATTGCAAGGCTAAGTTAGCAACAACTTGAATATCTGGATCATCTTCTACAAACAAAATACGGTTGAGTGTAGGAGTCACTGATTTACCCAAGTCGAAAAATTAAAACGAAATTATAGCGATGGCGGAATAACCTGAACCGTAAACTGTATCCCATTCGTCCTGGATTAGTGACATTTTTTACAAAATATTAAACTTTGCGGAAACCGATTTAATCGCCCCGCTCCGGCAAATCAAAGTAAAACGTCGTACCCACCCCTAATTTCGTTTGAAAACCAATTTGCCCTCCCAACTTTTCGATAATTGCCTTACTAATACTCAATCCCAATCCAGTGCCACCTTTTTGGCGACTGTCAGAGGCATCCGCTTGAGCAAACTTTTGAAAGATGCGGCTGTGAAATTCAAAAGGAATGCCGCATCCATAGTCCGTTACAGCTACTCGAATCGTACCTGGATAACGATGGATTGCTATGTCTACGGTGCTGTTGGGGGGCGAGAACTTGGCAGCGTTTGACAACAGGTTGGTCAAGACTTGAGCGAGGCGATCGCCATCGGCTTTGACACAGACTCCGGGCACCGTCTCTCGCAACTGAAACTGTACCGCCAATTGGTCGCCATAGGCTCGGTTTGCCTCAATCACCTGCTCCACCAGAGGCACTAACTCGATCGGCTCCAGCTTGAAGTCGATCGCCCCCGACTCAATTTTCTCGATGTCCAGAATGTCGTTGATTAACAGAATGAGGCGATCGCTGTTACGACAGGCGATTTCCAGAAGCGATCGCGCTTCTTCAGACAGTTCTCCGGTAACACCGCCCAACATCAACCCCAACGACCCACGAATGGCTGTGAGAGGCGTCCGTAACTCATGGCTTACAACCGACACAAACTCGTTTTTAAGGCGTTCTATTCGTTTGCGATCGGTGATGTCGCGCACAATTGTCAACACTTCCTGATCGCCACTGACCACAATCCGCGCCTCATAGTCTCTAACACCACCTTCATCCAGCAGTTGGTATTCATACACCTGCATTTCACCCGTTTGTAACGCCTGGTGAATGTAGTTCATTGCCTGCTGCGCGGTATGAGCCGGAAGAAAAGCGTGGACTGTCTCACCCAACATGCGACCAGCAAAAAAGTCGAGCGCGCAGTCCTTAGGAGCTTTACAGTCGAGGTAAGTGCCATCGGCTCCCAACCGCAAAATCAGATCGGGAATCGCATCCAACAAGGCTCGATTTCGCGCTTCGCTCTCACGCCGTTTGTGCTGGGAGTCGTTGAGCGCACTTAACATGCGATTGAGTTGATGAGCCAATTGAGACAATTCATCTCGTCCGGTCACCGTGACCTGCATGGAGGAGTCGCCTGAAATGCCGATCGCCCGGACTTCTGAACTGATTTGTAATAACCGGGTCAAGACCAGCTTTTCCAGAAACAGGAGTGTCACCCCACTCAAAACCGTGCCGACGATCACCAGAAAAAACACCAGATAGTTTTTGGTCAGTTGTCCCTCCTGGTAAATCCGTCGGGGCACATCGATTCGCAGGATCAGTGCGGGGTTGCCGTAGATGTCGTTGACCAGAGCATAGCCTGCGATCGCCTGTGAACTGAGCGGCTCAACCCAAATCGCATCTGGAGTAAGCAACTGAGCCTGAATTTGTTGAAAGGCTCTCGGCAGTTGAGCATCGTCAAACCGATAGACCGTGGTGGATAGCCCCGTTTTTTCTGCCAGGGTTTCAACGATCGCCTCGCTCAGGTAACGCCCAAAAATCAGAGACCCCCGACCTGGTCCTGCCCCACTGCCGGGAAGAATGGGATGAGACGCCACCATGAGAATGCCTTCGGGCAACAGCATAATGCCCGCTAGACTGCTGGTGGGCTTGCGGTGTTGCAACAGGGGGCGATCGCTCCTGAGATGGGGCATGAGACTCTCTGGAATGGGGCGATCGCGCTGTTGCTCAGCGTCGTATGCCCTGCCGAAGACAATCTCCCCGTCAGGACGCGCATAGATCATCAGGTTGAGATCAAGACGGGCGATCGTTGCGGTATTGAGGTTGGTGCGAGCATAGGTCGAATTGACGTCTTGAATGAAGGCATAGGTGTCATCCCACTCTGCCCAATCCCGAGCCGTAAACCGCAGTTTTGTCAGGTCATCCGACAGAGCATTTTGCACCTGCACCATTTTTTGCTGCACGTCTTGCCGCTCTAACTCGGCAAATCGGCTCGACAAAACGTTGCTCAGCAATGTGTACAACACGGCAATGAGACAGACTAATGTCAAGCCGATGATCAATACGATCTTTTGTCGCAGAGTCATAGGGGGCGACACACAAGCAGGAGTTAACGGAGGGGGGCGATCGCCAAACTATCGGGTTTTCCTAAGTCACCACTCACCGCCACTAAGCGATGGTTGGCGTGGAGATGCCGCACCACTTTATAGATTGTTTCGATTTGGTCTGGGGTTCCCACCTTATCTGCCAACGCCACCAGGGAAAGGGGTTGTTCTGCCTCCTGGACAACCTGCACGACTCGTCGTTGCAAATCCAGAATAGCGGCGGCAGCCTTCTTACCCGCTTCAACCCCCGGTTGGTGATAGGCATTGATGTTGACCATGAAGCCATACAAGCCCACTGCCCGCTCGTACAGGGCGATCAGTGCGCCTACAGTGTAGGGATTGACCTGGGGAATCGTCACGGTGATCGAGTCACGCTGATTTTCATAAATGGCCTGTCGGGTGCCTTGCAGCAAACCAAACAGGTAATCTCCCGATGTCACCCCCGGTTCTACTTGAATTGACTCGCCCTGGCGATCTTCCAGCACTTCGATAAAGGTCAAGAAAAAGTTTGCCACCCCATCGCGCAATTGCTGCACATAGGCGTGTTGGTCTGTAGTGCCCTTGTTGCCATAGACCGCAATTCCCTGGTGAACGACGTTGCCGTTCAAATCTTTTTCTTTGCCGAGAGACTCCATCACTAACTGCTGCAAATAACGCGAAAACAGGAGTAGGCTGTCTTTGTAGGGCAACACAACCATGTCTTTTTCCCCTTTGCCATTGCCTGCTGCATACCAGGAGAGGGCTAATAGAGCCGCCGGATTGCGTTTTAACTCTGGAATGCGAGTCGCAGCGTCCATCTCCTTAGCCCCCCGCAACATGGCAGCAATGTCGATGCCTTGCAGAGCCGCAGGCACCAACCCAACGCTAGACATTTCAGACGTGCGTCCTCCCACCCAGTCAAACATCGGGAAAGTGGCTAACCAACCCTCAGACTTGGCGAGCTTGTCCAGGTTGCTGCCGTCGGTGGTGATGGCGATCGCATAGTTGGCAAACTTCAATCCCTTTTGCTCATACACCCGCTTCACCTCCAACATACCGTTGCGCGGTTCTGGGGTTCCGCCTGACTTTGAGATATTGATCACCAACGTGCTAAACAGCCGATCTTGCAGCTTTGCCAGGGTGCGATCGATGCCTGCGGGGTCGGTGTTGTCAATAAAGTGAATGGTCAGCGGCGCATTGACGGGTGCCAGTGCCTCTGCCACAAATTGCGGTCCTAACGCCGACCCACCAATCCCGATTGACAAAACATCCGTGTATTTCTCCGCCAGCGGAGGGTGAATCTCACCGCTATGAACTTTTTGGGCAAAGGTTTGAATCGCTTCGACAGTGGTGTGGATTTCTTGCTGAATCTCGGCGTTGGGGGCTAGCCCTGGGTCGCGCAACCAATAGTGACCCACCATCCGGTTTTCGTCAGGGTTGGCGATCGCCCCTGCCTCTAACTCTGTCATTTGCTGAAATGCCTGAGACAGCTTGGGCTGCATGGCATCGACAAACCCATCATCAAACCGCATCCGGCTGACATCGAGATAAAACCCCAACCCCTCATGGTAATAGAGCCAGTCTTGATAACGTTGCCAAAGCGCAGCGGCATTCATAAGGACACTTCCAACTCGTTGCATTTATCACCTCACAGTTTACAGACTGAACTTGCAAGGTGACAGAGGCTTAAGGGACATAACAGAAATGGCGGACTTCGTTCCAATCGCCGTGAATTTATTCGCCGGGTTCAGTCCCCCAATCACTAGATACGATACACCCCTCCCTGGCCCACCTGCTCATCTAACCCTTGCTACCTGATATCGTTAGAGTCAGTGCTCTTGGTGTTTTTGCCCTATGGAAGGGTTTATTGTTTCCCTGATTATCTTCACCGCCATCTTTGCCATTTTTGGCATTGGGCTAAATCTGCAATGGGGGTTTACAGGGCTGATTAATTTTGGTCACGTCGCCTTTATGGCCGTGGGTGCCTATGCCACTGTGTTGCTGAGTTTATCGGGAGTTCCCCTGCTCCTGGCAACCTTGCTGGGAGCTGCGATCGCAGCACTGTTAGGGCTAGTGATTGGAATTTCAACGTTGCGGCTCCGGACAGACTATCTGGCGATCGTTACGATTGGCGTATCAGAGGTGATTCGCCTGGTGGCAGTCAATGAGGATTGGCTCACCAAAGGTACGTTTGGCATTCAACGGTTTCCCCTGCCCCTGGCAGAGCTTAGCCCAAATGGGTTTGTTCGGGCATTGATGATTGGGTTACTCACAGGCGTGCTGGGTTTGGGCTATTGGCAGTGGTGGCGGTGGGTACGGCAAACTACCCAAGGAGTTGAACGGCATATCCTCCTCAATGGCTCCTTTAAAGCCTTGGTTTATCTAGTCTCTATTCCAGTGGCGTTAGTGGCTTTGGGTTGGATCTCGCGGCTCCTCAGAAGTTCCAACATTTTGCCGAACTGGGTGATTGGTTTAGGCTTGTTAGCCACAGTCATCGCGATCGCCTGGTCTTATCTCTGGCTATCAGGTCAACTCTCGCGGCGCGTCGTCGCATGGACTGCCGGATTGACCATCGCGGCAAATTTGATTGGCTTCATTTTGAGCCTGGTTGTTTACCGCTACGCTGTGTTGGCATTAGTTCACTATTCTCGTAACCCAACCAAAACCGGGTTAATGTTAATCTCTGTGCTATTGGTGGCTCTGGTCTATTGGGCAGTAGAGAAACTGGTGCGATCGCCCTGGGGACGGGTGCTCAAAGCCATTCGCGAAGATGAAGAAGTCGCCAAGGCACTCGGCAAAAACGTATTCTGGTACAAACTCCAGGTCTTAATGCTCAGCGGTGGATTAGCCGGAATCGCTGGTTCACTCTATGCCTGGCAGTTGACCACCGTTTACCCCGATAACTTTCAACCCCTCGTCACATTTAACGCCTGGACAATGGTTGTCTTAGGCGGGGCAGGGAGTAACCCAGGCACCTTATTGGGAGCAACTCTCTTCTGGGCATATCAAACCATTACCCGCTTTGTCTTAGAAGATATCGTGCCGTTAGATGATGCTCGCCTGGGCGCATTCCGCATTATGGTGATTGGGCTGTTGTTGATCGTATTGATGATGTGGCGACCCCAGGGCGTTTTGGGCAAAAAGGAGGAACTCACCCTTGGTCGATAACTCGCAATTTCAAAAGGCAGATCGCTCCACCAGTGACCTCCCCAGTAGGGAAGCTACTTTGCCTCGCTCCTCTGCTTTGTTAGCTGCCCATCGTCTGACCAAAAGCTTTGGCGGCATCCGAGCGGTCGATCGCGCCTCAATTGAGGTTCCCCAGGGCAGCATCACCGGGCTGATTGGTCCCAATGGAGCAGGCAAAACAACCCTGTTTAATCTCTTGTCTAACTTCATTCGCTCTGATAGCGGTGAAGTCCATTTTGATGGCAACCCAATTCACCTACTACCCCCCTATCAAATCGCTCAACAAGGCTTAGTACGGACGTTTCAGGTGGCTCGTGTGTTATCACGTCTATCCGTGATGGAAAATATGTTGCTGGCAACGCAACACCAGACCGGAGAGAGCTTTTGGAATGTCTGGTTGCGTCCCAAGCAAGTGATGCATGAGGAACGACACCAACGCCAACGTGCCAGCGAAATCTTAGACTCTGTAGGGCTGTCTCATATGGCGCAGGAGTATGCAGGTGCTCTGTCGGGAGGGCAACGCAAACTCCTGGAGTTAGCCAGAGCTTTGATGGTCAGACCAAAACTTATCCTGCTCGATGAACCTGCTGCGGGTGTGAATCCAACCCTGATCAACCAGATTTGTGACCACGTTAGAACCTGGAACCAGGAGGGCATTAGCTTTTTGATCATCGAACACAACATGGATGTGATCATGTCGTTGTGCGATCGCGTCTGGGTGTTAGCCGAGGGACGCAACCTTGCCTCTGGTACACCGACCGAAATCCAAAGCAATGCTCAGGTTTTGGAAGCCTATCTAGGGCAGTAACCATCTATCCTTCACCTTTCCAAAAAATGACAGGTCTCGTGATAATTGAGGGCAACCTGATAAAAGGGCATGTATGCTGAGCCGTTAGAATAGTGTTATGCCATTCACCTAAAACTGTTAGTTTGGAGCCAATTTCTAAGAAATTGTATTTCTATACCAACCCAAGGGTTGATTAAGGCGGGTGCAGGGTGGGAACTCCTGGTGAGGGCAAAGCCTCCAAACTTCCTCTTATCAACTGTCTCAACGTTGCTATAGAGTGCTCTATTTTGCTTTAGCTAAAAAATAACTGATGCACTCAGGGTTGCAAATCGCTTCATTCTGGGTCCAACAGACCAGTTTTGACAAAAAAACTAACGCTGCATAGTTTCTCCCTGCATAGTTCCGTAAAATGCATCGTATTCATTAATTACTCGGCTGTTGTTGTTGTGAAGTATGTGTTAATGCTTGATTGGCAGTTGTTGACCCCTGTGGGGGATCTTGACCCGGTGAGGTGGCGATGATTGACCCTAACATTGGGCGAATCTTGTCCAATCGTTATCAACTCGTGGAATTGCTGGGTCAAGGGGCCATGGGTCGCGTTTATGGAGCCAGAGACGTCCTCTTGGGTGGCGTTCCGGTGGCTGCTAAATTTCTGGCGCAAACCCTGTTGAATCAAAAGATGCGCGATCGCTTTGAAAAGGAAGCCAAAACCTGTGCGGGGTTAGGGCAGCGCAGCATGAATATTGTGCGAGTGATGGATTATGGAGCGGATGACGACGAAATCCCCTACTACATCATGGAATACCTTAAAGGGGAAAGCCTCAGCGACGTTATCAGCCGTCAGCCCCTGCCATTGCCTCGCTTTGTCCGATTGACCCGACAAGTCTGTTTAGGGTTGCAGTGTGCTCACCAGGGGATTGAGATTGATGGCGAAATCTATCCCGTGGTTCACCGTGATATCAAACCCAGCAATATTCTGGTCATCCAGGATGAAAACTTTGGAGAGTTAGCCAAGATTCTGGACTTTGGCATTGCCAAAGTGCTGCAAGCCGATAGCGGTCAAACCAACTGCTTTATGGGCACGCTGGCATATGCCTCACCAGAACAAATGGAGGGACACGAGCTAGATGGGCGTTCTGACATCTACAGCCTCGGAGTCATGATGTTTCAGATGCTCACGGGCAAAATGCCTCTGCATGTAGACACACACACCTTTGGTGGCTGGTATCGGGCACACCATCAACAACCCCCACGCTCGTTTGAGTCAGCCAACTCCAATGTCAAGTTGCCCAAGCCACTTGAAAACCTGGTGATGAGTTGCCTCGCCAAGTCACCGAGCGATCGCCCCCAATCTATCAACGAGGTGTTAAAGGCACTCGATCCTTTCTATCAAAAATACAGTGCCTCTCAAGAACTGAGAGATCGCCTCAAGGATTTTGTGGGTCGGGTGCCAATCAATCCAACACCCAAAGTTCCGACTTCGCTCAACCCAGAAGAAATTTGTCGGTTAGCGTCGTGGCCTGCCGATAAACCTCGCGCCGAAATTGTCTTTCCCAATGCCATTCGGACGAGTAATGAGACACTGGCAACGCTTTGGGTCATGATGACGCAATCTGAGATTGAAAAGCGACTGATTTGCACCCGATACAAGCAATTTTTGTTTATTCCGGCTCCACACCCCACCCTTTTGTGGCTGACGGTGCTCTATAACCAGGAATACGGTCCTCGTTGGGTGCCCTGCTATCTCGACCTGAAGTCAACTCAGGGACAAAAGATGGCACGCTTTGTGATTGAAAGCATAAGATGAGCAAACCGCTCATCTTATGCTTTCAGAATTGGCTGCTCATTTTATGCTTACGAAATACCCTTGAGTAAGCATAAAATGAACATGCGTCTACTAGCCTTGGTGATCGCTTCGGCAGGTAGGCGCATGGATTCTCGATTCTTTTTTTAAAGAAATCCTAGCTGATACCGTACTTTATCTAAAGCCATGCAGACCTCCTCCTCTCTAAAGTAGGCAGGCTTACCTAAACGCAGGGAAATGCTACTGCGTGTTGGCTCTTCCCCTTCCTCGTAGAGTTTTATTGCAATTTCTTGGACTTCCAAGCACTTTTGATTGATTTTACTAATGTGTTTAGATTTGCGATACTCTAAATATCGACCAGAGAGATTACGGCAAAGTTCTGGAAAGTGCCTGCGAAGAAAGTTTGGATCATAGTTAAGCTGTTTGGCAATGCGTTGCATTGACCAGGACGTATATGTATCGTTGTCAAGGAATTCTTTCAATAAAGAGTGAATTTTGGAGGCATCGAATGATTTACTAGCGGAGCGTCTCGAATTGAAAATGACTGGACTGTGAGATGTTCTGATCGCCCCACTATTTTCCAAGTTAATACCAGTTTCTATGAGAAAATCGCTGACAGGTAGTTCCAAATAATGGCAAATCTTTAGAAGGGCATCAAGCTGTGGCAATACCTTGCCTGACATCCACAGCCAAACTGTATTTTTGGGCATCTCAAGCTGCCGAGCAAACTCGGCAGTATTTCCCTTAGCTATTTGATCAATACAGGCTCTTAGCTTCCTTGCAACCCTTTCCCTTGTTGGTGGACTAGGTAGGGATGGTGCTTTTACAAACAGATCCCCTACAGTTTCTGAAACCCATAGCTGCCAATCCAACCCACCTGGCTCCTCTTCCGTGTCTTTAAGCTGTTGACCAAGCCACTCTCCACATTTAGAACAACAGCCTGGGCGAGAGAGCCATCCTAAACAAGGTAGTTGACGTTCACAGTAAGGACAATGAGTATGCAAAGGCTGGCGGTGATAAGGACAGATTTTAACTACCTCCAGCGACCATAGGAGGAGATCACATACTGGTTGGTTCCCTGTGAGATAATCTTCGTAGCACTTAGGACACCAAGCACGATTACGGCGTAGTAACCCTTTGGCAGGAAAAACCTCGGCCCAGGTTAGCATGGTTAGTAATCTTAAATTATTCTGCGTAGTAAGTCTTTCCAGTGCCTGGACTAGATCAGCAGCCATAGCGCCTGTTCCATTAAAAGCTTCTGTACGACTGCTCATCCCATGAAGATAGCTCTTGCTATTAGGTTGTCTTAAAAACGTTACAAATTCTTTTGCCAGTAGAGTGCCTGTATTAACGTAGTGAAGCCTAGCAAGGCGAGCAATGTATCCAGTCAAACTTTCAACGTAAGATGTACCAATTCCTACGGGAGGCAGGCAATAGAGCCAGCTGCGTGGGGGAACTTCAGGCAAAGTGAGATCCCATGAATTATAAGAGGGGAAGATTTCATCCATAGTCTTAGTTTCAAGTCAACCTTCCCAACCCAGTTGATGCCGAACTTCTTGCAAGGCTTCAATAGCAGCCTGCATCACAATTGACTTGGGCTTGCTTAAACAGTTTGAGACATTAGTACGTGTAGGTTCAATCCCTTGCTTATTTAACTGAAAAGCAACTTCTTTAACCTCTTGGCGAAGTTTTTCTATGCGGACTGTCTTGAGCATCTGTCGATACTCTTTATGACGATCTGAAATAGCCCTAGATAGCTCTGGGAAAGTGGTTGTTAGCAGCTGAACACTAAATCCTTCCTGTCTAGCGACATCTTGCATTGAGGGAGGTGGACATTCCTCCTTTTGAAGAGTACTCTCTAAGATACTTCGCATTTTTTCGAAGCGTCGCACCCTTTCATAATCAAGATGTTTCTCTGCGAGAGCGTAAGATAGACTTGAGGCGTGGTAGTACAATGGACCTGAGCTTGCATAACCGAGCCGTTTGCTTAACTCTGTAACCGATGGCGGTGGGTTTTCGAGTAGTGCCTCCTTTAAAGCAAGCTCTATACTGCTTTGATTATGTCGAATTACAAAACTTTCCCTTTTAGTAGAATTCTTTAATTGAGGCAGTCGTGCAGATGCTCTTGCCAGATCTTCTACTGTAGGCTCCTCTGTTAAAAACTTTAGTAAGGTAACTTCAAGATGCTTGCAAAGTTGTAACAATGTCTTTAAAGAGGGAAAAGTTTTTCCTTTAATATGGCGATGAATTTGTTGATCCTCTATACCAACTTTATTGGCAAAGCTGGACACATTTCCCTCAGAAGTTCCCTCTACATAGGCAGCGATCGCCATTGAGATAGTTGCTTTAGATGGAGAACAGACTAGGCTAGGTGCAGTAGCAAGTAGGCTTCCTATGTTTTCAGAAGCCCATAATTGCCAATTCAAGTCACTCTTTAAAGGCTCTCCTAAATCTGTTTGAATAGAATTCTGGTTAGTTCCCAGCCATTCCTTGCATTTAGAGCAGTAGCCAGGTCTAGAGTACCAATCAAGGGGCCTATTCTCTTTTTGGCAGTATGGACACTTAGTACAAAGAGGGTAGTGGTGATTGGAGCAGATTTTGATGGCATCAAAGAACCACAAAAGCGGCTCATAGATTTGCTTCCCAGCGTCCTTCCACTCCTGATAGCAGACAGGACACCAAGCTCGGCTAGGGCGAAGCAAATACCTGAGAGGAATTACTTCAACCCAAGGCAAAACCGATAAAAACTTTAAGTCATGACGTAGAGTCAAGTGTTCAAGTGCTGAGATTAAAGCACTAGTCCAATTAGATGCTCCATTGAAGGCTCGTGTGTAACGCCCGTATAGCTTATCTATGCCCCCTGCACGTCCATCAAATGTGTATCCCTCCTTCATCAGCGGACCGATTTGGGTTAGGATGAGCATTCCTGTTTCAACATAATGAGTTTCAGATAGGCGAGCGACATAACCTGTCAAACTTTCTACATAAGCTGTTCCCAAACCAATTGGTTCTAAACAGAATAAACGGCTGCGTGTTGGAGTTGTCGGCTCCTCCAAGTTCCAAGAGCCATAGATAATCCTTGAGTCAACCGTCATTTTGTTCTCCTGTAGGACGACGGGTTGGGTTTGGCTTACCTACATTCCGAGGCTCTCCTTTTCCTTGAGAAGTTGCTGTATCAGATTGAGAAGTCACCTGTGTGATTGATGCTTGACTGGCAACTAGACCTAAAGCCATTCTTAAATCATTCTTCCCCGCATCCTTGTCCCTAAACTTCCCCTCCGCCTCCATAGCTTCGGTCAACATAATTTTGCATTGTTCTACAGACCAAGCGTGCTTCATCAAATCTTTATAAGTGATCGTTTTTGCTGATGGATCAGTTTTAAGGACTGCACTGAGTGTACGAGATAGCCAATCTTTAAGAATCCCAACGCAACCAATCGTCCGTTCATAGCAGAAATCCCAATGGCTAGCTAAGTCGGGCATTTCTGGTAGCGGTAAGTAGTATTGGAAAGTTTTAACAATATTTTCAAAAGTTTTTAGATCTTCAGGAGTTGATTGATAGCGTGAAAAGTGGATGTCAATACTACGACGGCATAACTGGGCACTTAAATTCCGAAGAACTATTAACTCATATGTTCCAACAAGAACAAATTGAACCCCAGAAATATTCGCAATAGATTTGATGCAATCTGTCTGATCCTTCAACTTACGTCCACTGCTTAACTTTCCTAGATTTTGGGCTTCGTCAATAAAGAATGCATCAGGATGACGTTGACGTAATGCTTCTTCAAAAGAGAGGCGCAACTTTAGTTTGTTTTTGTCAGGATTAGGCTTTTTTTTAGCGAAATCAGGAGAAACCTTGTTATCAATCAACGGTTCTTGCAAAGCAGTCAAACCCCGGACATAAAAATCCTTCCAGTCAAAATTGCTAAATTCTGGTGTTGCAGCTTCAACAACTGCACAGGGAATCCGTGCTCTATCCTCAAACAAAGTAGGTAAAGCAGACTCAATGAGAGTTTTTCTGACCTTGCGTATCAAAGTCGATTTGCCGACACCACTAGGACCAAATACAAAGACGAGTGGCGGTTTAGAAGATTCGTATATAGAGTCTGTCAATTGTTTAACCGCCTCAACTAACCTTGGATGTGGCATTGTATAGTTATCAAAAAAGATTGTCCTTTCCTGAACAGAAGAGTTTAATAGCTCACGGGGAAAACCATTCATTAGTTGCATTAAAACTCTCCATAAAATACAAAGTCATCTACGTCATCCTCAACACTTCTTGCTTCTCCTTCATTATTTTCTTCGGCAATATTTTTGAAAGTGTCAACTTTAGAGTTTGAGTTTAAGTTGATTTGAGAAACAATCTCAATATTCTGATGCGGCGATGCTTTTGAATTAATAGGGTTTCTATTCTCGTCAAATCCAGCGTCAAGCATTTGCAAAACATGACGATTTTCGGAAGCTTTTAGGCGTTCTTCCATTAATCGTCCTTCTTTCGCTTCCACTGAACTAAGAAATTGAACTAATTCTTTGTCAGTTTCAATGGTTTTTTGCCCTTGAAGAAGCTTACGCTTACGCAAATCTGCACTAGCAAGTCGAATTTCTTTTTCAGAACGACCCTGAAGATACTGATAGTAGTTAGATACACATTGTACCCACTGCCCTTGAACGAGAGCATAAGCAACCCCAGCATCAAACGGGTCATATCTTGCCTCTACTGAGGATCTCTCTATTTCTGGATTGCGAAAAGCGTTAGACCAGTAGTAGATATTGTGAATCTTTATTCCATAACCAGGTTGTACTTTCCGTGTACCACCATCAGGGGCAGGCAAAGTTAGTATGCGGAAAACTTCATCATATTCAACTCTCCGATGTGAACGATCACCTCCTAATGCAATTCCCTCATTAAAAGCTTCGCGGGGGCTTTTACCTAATGCTGAGTGTTCCCGCTTGTCATATATCTCATAAGCCCACTCACAAAGTGATTCGTAAAGAGCATCTAATGTCCAAGTCGCTAAAGTTTTAGGGTTGACTGATTTAGTGACTTGACGCTGTTTCTTCATGATTTGAGTGTTACCCGTCAACTCATGAATGAATTGGGTATTAGCAATACCAAAGAGCCTTTCAGGGACAGCCCCAAATCGTGCTTTAGCTATAGGACGATGCTTCTTAGTGGAATAGTGGTAAGCTATTAACTGTTCGAAATAATGGCTGTGAAATTCTGGTCCATTATCTACTATTAGAGTTTGAGGAAATCTTCTAAATCGCTGTACACAAATACGCAATGCCATCATGCATGAGCGATAGCTTGGTTCCTCATAGGTGAGATAAACCACTAGTAATCTTCTTGAAAAGGCATCACACATAAAGGTAGCCCAAGGGCGACCAAGATTATGTTTTATTGCATCACTAATAGAGATTTGGCTACAAGTAGTGAGAGATTGAATGGAACTAATTAATTGAATGTCTAGTTCTGTGTGGTCTAGATGAACAATCTCAAAAGGACGATTACCATGTCGAGGAGTAGTAATTTCTAATTCCCAGTAAAACGGCTCCTTCTGAATAGCGGCTCGACGACCTTCGCGTTTAAATGTTTGATTAACTCCACTACGTTGATTAATTACTTTGGAAAAGGTTGTTCGGCTTAATGGGATAAGCGGTGGTTCGTGAGCGGAGCATGCTTCAACATAACTTTGATAGACTCGAAGAACTTTTCGGTTTTTGGAATTTTCATAATTTTCTTCTATAAATTTGATCATGAATTGATGAGAATTTTCATCAACCTTTAGCATATGGTTTCCCTTCTCATGATTTCTAGAAAAAAGTCCAATATATCCATTTCCGTATAGTTCTTCAGACTTACGAAAGGAATCTCGCCAGCGACGAATTGTACTAGAGGGTCCAGGAGGAGGATTGTTACCTAAGTAGGGTTGAAGTATTTCGTATCGACGATTCGCTTCCTCAATATCTTCAGGACGAGCACGACGTAGGATCTCTTGGATTTCTGCCTTTGTTTCAACAATTTCCTCAACAGTTGGAGATAGTATCTTCCCTTCTGATATCAATCTTTCAATCGTGGGGTTTGGTAATGCAGTGAACTCTCCATCCGATCGCAATAATGCTGTTGACGTAATACCAGTATTGGCTACTACCCAAAGCTCACCGTCCCAAAGCAGGGACGATCCTACAGCAATCTGAACGTTGTGAAGGCTGGTTGGGATACTAGAAGGACAGATGCTTGTAATCCGATCGAATGCTAAAGCCAGTTCTTTGTTCAGGAAGATACGCACTGTTTCTGGCTCAGCTAGCTTAAACCTTTCCAAATCCACGTATAGCTGGTCAGTAACAATTAAGGTATAAACATCATCTGCATTGAAGCCTTCAGCTTGCTGAAGCAATTCCGCAAGTGTGATTCCTGTTTCTGTTTCGACTTTGGCAACGACAGCTTGACTAGCTTCATCAGACACACTAGATGCTTCTAAACCGATGTAGTCTTCTAGCCAAACGAAATTCTGTTGAAAAACCCAGCTAATCTCTGTGTCTGACCAGACGTTAAAGCTCAGCCCAAACCTTGATGCATATTCCTCACCAGGTGGACAATGCCATTTTTTGTCTTCTTCCTTTCGATAACGATTTGGACTATCCTGACCAAGTTTTATTAACTCTTGCTCGGTCTTGCACTCTTCCCATCCTGCTGAGTTAGTACGAATGATAAAGAAATCCGGCGTATACCGGTGTCGATTTTGTCGCCCACTCTTCGCTTGATAAATAAGTTCGATGGATGGCGGCTGATCATAGTATTCCAGCACATCTGGATCATGCTCCAGTTCGTATATACGTGCTAACTCATTTCGATGAGACTCAAACTGAATGGTCAATCCCATTTTCCGGCTGGAATAAAAGCCTGTAACGCTAACTCTGTTACCTAGAACTCGACGTGAGGGATCAGAAGACCGGACCTCCTGAATAACCTTTCGTGTCATTTCCGAAAGAGTGAGGCGATCGCACAACTGTCTAAATTCTTCTTTGCTTAGCACCCTCCTGCCTCCAAAGAATAGTCCATTGCTTGGCGAAACCTTCCCCGCAAAGATCCTTCACCTAGATCAAGATCTATGCTGATCTATCAGCACATGATACTACTCAATTTAGAGTAACACTGTGTGCTTATAAACCAGAAGTTAATAAAAATTTGTTTCTGTAAGATCTTTGGTAATTGCTCAATCCAGTAGCCAATCGGTCTGCTTTGAGGTAAGGGCACGGGAAATGGCGTCAAAGGCAGAAATGCCCTGACGCTTTGCAGTATTGACCAG
>NZ_JACJSA010000006.1:300000-375202 GCF_014697545.1 Oscillatoria sp. FACHB-1407
AAATCGTATCTTCGTAGATCCACTCCAACTTCAATAGATGTTGTAATTGGCTTAACAACTCCACTGCCTGGACAGGCTTTGGTAAAAACAGATCTCCCCCAACTTCAAGACTGTGGGAGCGATCGCTATCAGACACACTGGCAGAAGAGACAATAATCGGAAGCGTGTGAAATTGGTCTGACTGTCTCAAATGTTGAATCATCTGATAGCCATCCATTACAGGCATTGCCAGATCCGCAATGATCAAGTCTGGTAGCAGGCTATCCAGCTTGTCTAGGGCATCTTGCCCATTCAACGCCTCACTCACTTGAAAATGCAAAGGGGCAAGGAGACTGGTAACTACAGCACGATTTTCCCAATGGTCATCAACAACGAGAATATGTCGCTGTTGCCCTTTGTAGCCTTTAATCTTTTGCTCCTGGAATGGGGTGTGATTGGTATTGACCCACTGCTGCTCACAGGGACAACTGATGGAAAATTGAAACGTACTACCAATGCCGATCTGGCTCGATACCTCAATCTCACTTCCCATCAAATGCACGATAGTTTGGCTAATGGTTAAGCCCAATCCAGTGCCCTCACTGTTTGTTCTGGCATAATCCGTTTGCTCAAACGGCATAAAGATTTTTTCTAGATCTTCTGGAGCAATTCCTACCCCCGTATCGCTGACGATAAAGCGGAGGTGAGCAACGGATGGCTCAGTGTCGGGCGTGAACTGGACATGAAAACTAACCCTTCCAACACTGGTAAATTTAACGGCATTACCAATTAAATTAATTAACACCTGACGCAATCGTTTTTCATCGCAGGTGATAGAAATTGGGAGATTAGCAGACGATGAAAAGCGGAACTCCAGATCTTTCTGGTCTGCTCCAATCCGGCACATCTTAACAACCGATTGCAAAAACTCAGGAAAATGGAAGACGATTGGTTCCAGTTCTAGACGATTTGCCTCAATTTTGGAGATATCTAAGATGTCATTAATCAATGTCAATAAGTGAAACCCGCAGTTATAAATGACATCTACGCCCTGTTTCTCAGGAGGCGTTAACGTTGGAGAGCTTTGCAGAATTTGAGCATACCCCAGTACCCCATTCAGAGGGGTTCTCAACTCGTGGCTCATATTCGCCAAAAACTGGCTTTTAGCGCGGTTAGCGGTGTCTGCCTTATCCTTCGCAATTCGCAGCTCATGGGTTCTCTCCTCAACCCGTTGTTCTAGCTCCACAACAGAGGCTTGGAGTTGGGATGTCATGCTGTGAAAAGCATGGCTCAGGATATCTAACTCATCCCCTTTAGCGTCAGTGATTTCAGTCTGGTCGAGGGGAGATTGGGTACGACGCAGTGTGTCATCGGCTGTTACTGTTTTACAGGTTTCCAGAAGAGGATTTAGCCTTCGATTGAGTTGGCGAACGAATAGAGCCGTAACGATCGCTAAAATAGAACCTGCTCCCATGACACCACCAAAGGTGATGCGTAGAGCAGGATAGAGCACGACAGATTTTGGAACCGACGCCAACATAATCCAGTTTGTGCCGTCGATGTGCTCAAATGCCCAATAGGCGCTATCGGTTTGAACAATACCCGTCTTGCGATCGCCAATTTGTTGCCAGACCTCCGTAAAATCGTTAGCGTACGCGAGTTCAGAATAGGTTGCAAGCTCACTTGCCTTGGTGGGGTCAGGCGGATAAGCGAGTAAATTTCCCTGATCGGTCAAAATCATGAAGTAACCCCCTCCCCACTCTGGAGGAGCTTCCACCTCATGAGTTAAATCGCGGATGGTGATGTCTAAGCCTACGACTCCCAGCAGTTCTCCTTCTTGGGACAAGACCGGAGCCGTAACCGTCGTCATAGGAATGTTAAACCAGTCGTAAGGCTCTAACCAGATTGCCCCTCCAGCTTCAACGGGTGCAGTGTAATACACATTGCTAAAACAGGTGGGTTCAAGCTCACAAATGTCAGTCAAACGAATGTTTTGTAACGGTGCTGGTAGGGGAACACCAACCTCATTGGGGATTCCCTGTTCATAAAAGGCGTAAGGCCAAAATGTGCGGCGATCGCTAAAGATGCGGTAAGGAGCCTGACCAAACCCTGCTCCCACAGTTAACGATGATCGCTTCTGCAACATCTCGATAATGGCTTGTTTGTAAACCTCCGGGTCTTTAACTCCAATACTTTCTAGAATCGTCATTGTAGCTACCAGGCTAACCATGGATTGTTCAGCCCTGCCTAACTTTCCCTCAATGTCTTTAACCTGAGTGCTCAAATTGTTTTCAATTTCTTGGATTGCCTGACGTTCTAACGCCCGATAGAAAAAGAACGCCGTACCCCCCAGCCCAACTAACGCTCCCACGAGGACATAGAAAAATAACCGCGCTCCAATGGACTTTTTGTAGATCATGCAATACTCACTTAGAAAACGTTGTTAGTCGCAGTTCAGGTAACAGTTGACATTCCGCAAAGTAATTTAGATAGGTTTGCACTAACTCAACAGGACTGACTATGGTTGTTGGGATTGGTAAGTGAGACACAGCAGCGTTAGACACTTGCAAGAAGATTTCAAGATAACTGTGAGCATTGTAGAAATGATCGGTGATGAGTGGGCGAATCGCTGTGAGCAGATGAGAGTTATCAAGACATTCGTTGTGGACTCGCTCTTGCCACTGTTGATAGGGCAGAAGTTCCACCGGGAAACCAAGTTGATTGAGTGTTTGAATGAGCGATCGCCACGGTAACGAGCGCGGATAAACAATATGACTTAATGACGTATCAAGATGACTTGTGATGTGTTGACAAGCGTAGTCAATTGGAATCAAGTTAACCGACCCATCAAACAGGGGAGCTGCCTTGAGTTGAATTATACCCAAAATTAATCGTGCCATCAGATCGTGGGTTTGCCCGGCTCCGGTGACACTGTGTCCCGTTAACATACCTGCCCGATGGATCGTTGTGGGAATTCCCCGTTCTGAAGCCGCGATCATCAACGATTCGCCAACCCACTTAGTTTGGGCATAACCACCGCACACCTGATCAAATGTTGGCAGCGGGGAGGACTCATCCACAGTGCGATGATGCTTGAGGAGAAACTGTTCCGCGTCACACAGGGAATGCAGAATATCAATAGTTGATATAAAGTGAACTGGAATTGAATTCAGTGCCGCTAATCGCAGCACCTCTTGAGTTCCAACCACATTAGTTAGTCGCAGTTGCTCGTAAGACCGCATGAGGTTCACATCAGCCCCAGCGTGAAAAATGGTATGGATGCAACCAGCCAACCCCTTTAGACTAGGTAGCCCAAAGTGAGGGCGGGTTAAATCTCCAGGAACCACGACCACCCGCTGATCCAACCCACTTGGTTTAAGCTTAAAACGGCTCAGGCTCTGCTTAAGACGATTGAGCCCCTCAGTAGGGCTAGACCCTCGCACCAAACAGAAAATTGTCTCAGAGGTGTTCTGCAATAACTGATCCAACAAAAAAGTTCCTAAAAACCCAGTTGCCCCCGTTAATAGAATGCCCGTTTGTGGCTTGAGTGCGAAACTAAGTCGTTGGGGAATGATGCTTGCATCTAACTGAGCATCCAGATTTACATGGATGATGGGTGAAGGAGATGGAACCGTTGAATGTTGACAGGAAATGAGATTCACCATCTCTTCAACCGTTGGACTCTTAAGGAAATCAAAGAGACTGATACTAATTGAAAACTGAAGTTCGATTTGAGATAACAGTTGCACTGCCAAGAGGGAATGTCCTCCCAGGTCAAAGAAGGAGTCTTCAACTCCAACTTTGCAACCGAGCAGATCAGACCAGATCTGGCAAATCTGCATTTCAAGAGAGGTTTGAGGAGAGACATAGAGTGAATCAAGGGTGCGATCGCGCCCAATATCAGGCAGAGCTTTTCGGTCAATTTTGCCATTCAATGTCAGTGGCAACTGGGGCAGACAACAGATACGTTGAGGCACCATGTAATCGGGTAACGTCTGCCGCAGCAATGTCCGTATGTCTTTAATGAGTTGATGATGCTTTAACTCCGAATGGGGTTCATGCACAATCGGTTGAGTTGAGATATGAGTCGGAAAATGGATGGCTGAATGACGCGAATTTCTTTGAACAAATCGAACCTCGTAATATCCAAGCGTGTTAGTGGGATGAAACGAGACATCATACGACATCCGTTGTGCGAGAGACTCAAACACAGATGGATCAATGCCCAGGATCACTGGTGCTTGAGTGGTTTGTGTAGCAGAAATTTCATTCGTGAGAGAACGGGTTTGCAGTATCTCTCGCACTTGAGCAACTGAACCGGAAGCCTGACTCAACTGGTGAATAGCGGTTAGTTGGGGCTGAATACGGGGATTTGGGATGTTCGTAATCCGCCCTAATTGAAGTTGCTGAGACGACAGCAATTCCGCTAACTCAGGGATTGAGATTCGATGTTTTTGCCAATCGAGCACAAAGTCTAACTCTGTGTTGCTCAACACAGGTTTAGTATCGGCATAGAGAAAGACATCAAATCGATATTGAGTCAGCTCGTTATGATGCTTGCTACGCTTCAGTTGTACATCAACACTAACTCCGGGCAGTTGCTGAGCCAGGTGATAAAAATAGGCGGGGTTCAACAGCAGCTCATGTTCTTGTTGCATCTGCTGGTGAATGATTTGACGCAGTGTTGCCACCGAGCTGCGCGAAGTGATGTCCTTTTCTGAGGACTCATTTAAAGCTTGATACAGTACATGATCTGTGTGAAATGCCTCTAACAATGACGCATCTCGCACATCACCAATAAATAGACATCCACCGGGTGCTAACAGGGCGATCGCACGCTGAATCACCTCTAAAAGATAGACCTGAGAGGGAAAATATTGAATGACGGAGTTGATAACGATGACATCAAATTGAGACGAAAGCGTATCTATTTCATGGGCAGCCAGACAATGTAAGGAAACCTTTCGTTCTAGGGTTGGGTGGGTTTCGAGTTGGGATTGAATATGGCGAATCGCCTCTGAGGAAACGTCAACCCCCGTGTAGTGCTCACAGGAAGGAGCCAGTTCAAATAACAGCAACCCTGTACCACAACCGATTTCTAGAATGCGCTGGGGGTTTACTGATGCAATCTGAGCAACGGTATGGTAAACCCAATCCATCATCTCGTCAGCCGTAAACGGCGTGCCTGTTACCCGATTAATCCAACCAACTGTATTGAATGCGGTCGTAGAACTCTGGCTATAGGTAGCATCCCAGACATCTTTCCAACTCTCAACGTGATTTCCAGGAGAGTTAGCCTCAGGCACAACATAGGCTAATAACTGACAGTCATCAGCGGTAGATTGAGCGACAACAACACAATTTTCAACCGCAGGATGTTGATTGATCGTGGCTTCGATTTCGCCTAACTCAACTCGAAAGCCTCGAATCTTGACCTGGTGGTCACTTCTACCAAGATATTTCAAATTTCCATCGGGGAGCCAACACCCTAAATCGCCTGTTTTATAAAGCCTGCCAAATTTAGCATGGTGAATGAATCGCTCAGCCGTAAGTTGGGGCTGATGCAAATACCCACGCGCCAGTTTAGGGCTGCAAATAAAAATTTCGCCAATCTCACCCTCCGCAATGGGATTGAGATCGGCGTCAAGGAGCAAAATATTAGTTTGTGGTAGAGGCTTTCCAATTGATGGAGGGTCGATTGCTCCCTGAATAACCTGTCCCACAGTGGAATAGGTTGTATCTTCAGAAGGTCCATACAGGTTATAAACCTTCTGAATGTGACCCAACTCGTATAACTGTTGTGCTGTCTTGTTGGGTAACGGTTCACCTGCCAGGTTGACCACCTTAACCGAGGCAGGAATGCTCTGAGTGTGGAGGAGGGCGGCGGCTGCCGAGGGGACTGTGTTAATGAGTGAAATTTTATGTTGAGTCTGGTGAGGAAGTTGGCTTAACGTTAAAGCGTTTTCGGTTAAGACAATGGTTCCTCCGGCTGCTAAAGTGCCAAAGATTTCAAATACAGAGAGATCAAAACAAATAGAGGTACTCGCCAGTACGCCAGCTAACTCTTCTGGTGTGAAAAAATCCAACACCCACTGTATAAATGCCACTGTATTGCGATGTTCGATCGCCACTCCCTTTGGCTTTCCAGTAGAGCCAGAGGTATAGATAACATACGCCAGATGATCTGGTTCAAGCTGATTGACAATCGGGTGGGTTGGCAGTGCTGCAATGCGCTCTCGTTCAGCCACGATATCTAAAGCTGAAGTTAAGGAAGCCAGTTGATCACAGACTCCTGCTTTTGTCAGTAACAGCGCAGGTTTGGCATCCTGCACGATGGTTAACAACCGCTCTAAAGGATAGGTGGGATCAAGGGGCACATAAGCGGCTCCCGCTTTTAAGATAGCCAACAACCCAACAATCATGTCGGGCGATCGCTCCAGGCAAATACCCACTAATGCATTCGGTTGAAGATTAAAGGTATTTAAGTATCGAGCCAATTGATTAGAGCGGTTGTCCAGTTCTGCATAGGTTATGAACTGCCCATTAAAATCAATGGCGATCGCCTCAGGGGTTTGTTGAGCTTGAGCTTCAAAAAAGGTGTAAACAAAACTGGAGGTAGTTGGTTTTGTGAGAGGCTGCACAAACAGAATCCTTAACGAAAGTTATCAGCGACAACGCTATTAAACTTTTAACAACAGGAAAAGAAAAAAGTATTTCTACGGATTTCTTAGCGAATCTTCATTTGCTCAAACGTGTTTTTACGGAGCGACTATTTATGCTCTACTGAGTGAAGCAAACCGCATTTCATCCCAATATCATACTTCCGTAATAGTACTGAATTGATGCTACATGACCCTACGTGTACACGGTCAGGTTAAATACACCTACCAGATCTATTCCTGATTACAAAGCTCTCGCTGGTCAATATTAGATTGTGACAGTGGGATCGTAATTCTAAATACAGAACCGTTTGAGGAGGATTGGCATTGAATCGTCCCATGATGACGATTGGTAATAATTTCATGGCAGATAGATAGACCTAACCCTGTTCCTTTACCGACAGGTTTAGTTGTAAAGAATGGGTCAAAAACCTTCTCTAAAATAGAATCCGATACGCCGATCCCATTATCTTTAACCTCAATCACAACAGACTGGGCATCGCTCTGGTAAGTCGATAAGACGATCGCCGGAGCTTCTGTTTGGTAGGACTCCGGAGCAAGTGCTTTCTCATCAATGGCATCAATCGCATTAGCGATGAGGTTCATAAATACCTGATTTAAGAAACCAGGAAAACACTCTACTAACGGGGTTAACTGAAAGTCTTTGATGAGTTCAATTTTGGGACGGGTGGCTGACTCACTTAAGCGATGCCCCAGAAGTAACAAAGTATTGTTAATTCCTTCATGAATATTCATCTCTCGTGAGAGCGAACTACCAGTTCTTGAAAAAATTTGTAAGGATTGAATAATTTCTTGAGTACGAGATGTCCCGGCTTGAATTGAACTGATCAAATCAGGGAGATCACTTTGAATGAAATCCCAATCAATAGCGGCCATCAGTTGTTGAATTTCTTTAGGGGGATCAGGGTAGTACTTGGTATACAAATTAATCACCTTGAGTAGGTTATCTGTATACCCCTGAAGATGCTCTAAATTCCCATGAATAAAGTTAATTGGATTATTAATTTCGTGGGCTATTCCTGCCATCATTTGCCCAAGACCTGCTAGCTTTTCGGCTTGGATGAGTTGAACCTGCGTTTGCTGAAGACGGTGAAGCGTTTTTTGAAGTTGTCTTCCAGTTTCTTCACGCATTTTAATCTCATCTAAAAGCTTTTGATGGGAGTGTTTTAGCTGTAAGTGAACTGAGATGCGGGCGATCGCCTCTCGCAATTGAACTGGCTTCGTAATGTAATCGACTGCTCCTGCTTCAAATCCCCTCACTTTGGTCGCCTCATCACTGAGAGCAGTCATGAAAATAATCGGAATTGAACTTGTTAGCGGGTCAGCCTTTAAAGCCTGACAAGTTTCAAACCCATCCATGCCATTCATGCAAATATCTAGTAAGACCAAATCCGGAGTATTTTGTCTGGCTTTCTTAAGCGCACTTTCTCCAGTTTTTGCCACAAAACTATCAAAACCCACCTGCTCAAAAGCCTCAACCAAAACCTTTAAGTTGGTAGGAGTGTCATCCACAATCAGGATAGAAGCAGAGGAAACCATTTAGAAGCTCACTTAAGTGAATTTGTAGGAGAGGGGCAATACAAGTAGGTGGATTTGCACGGCAAAATGCCCTAGACCATTTAGATTTAGACGGTAGATTTAGATGGCAATATGCCTCCCAATCTCGATAGGCTCAATCACAGCACAGAAGGCTTACCAGCGCGCTATGCGGAGCTACGGTCATTATGGGCGTTAAACGTAATCAAAAATCGAGTTTGAGGAGATCCCTCAAATTTAAGCTGCCCCTGAAGTTGTCGGGTTAGGATTTTGACCAGCTTTAACCCCAGCGTTGTGGGATTAGCCATATTATAATTCTCTTCTGAAAACCCAATTCCATCATCCTCAATCAGTAAACGACATTCCCCTGTGTCAGATTTAGACAATGAAACTACAATTTTGCCCTGCGCCCGATCTTTAAACGCATATTTCAAAGCGTTGGTCAGTAGTTCATTGATGATTAAAGAACAGGGAATTGCTTTATCAATCCCTAAGAAGAAATTATCAGCATTGATACACACTGAGACACTATCCGTTTTGTCGTATACCTCTAATAGTGCGTTGCAAAGCTGTGAAAGGAACAATTTAAAGTCAACTTGAGCAAAACTTTTTGTACCGTATAGCAAATGATGAATCATTGCGATCGTGTCAATGCGAGCCTGACTCGCCTGAAAAGCACTGAGAGCTACTGGGTCAGTGATCCGTGCTGCCTGAAGTTTGAGAATACTGGAGACGACCTGTAGATTGTTTTTGACGCGGTGATGAACTTCCTGTAAAAGGATGTCTTTTTCAGCAAGGGCTAACCGAATTGTCTCTAAATAAGCCGCTTGGTTTTGAAGTTGTTCTTGTAATTTGCTGTTTAGTGTCCTTATTTCCGAATTAGCTAATTGAATGCTTAATTGATGCTGAATTCGGGCTAATACTTCCTCTTTTTGAAACGGTTTAGTGATGTAATCTGCGCCGCCTACTTTAAACGCAGTAATCTTATCGGTGATTTGGTCTAAAGCACTTAAAAAAATGATTGGTATCTCTTTAGTCCGAAAGTCGTTTTTTAATCGTTCACAGGTTTTAAATCCATCAATTCCAGGCATCCGAATATCTAATAAAATGATGTCTGGTTTGATTAAAATGGCTTTCTCAAACGCACTACTTCCATTTTTGGCAACAAACACCTTAAACCCTGACTGCTCAAGTAGATCACTTAAGACCTGAAGATTGGCAGGATTGTCATCAGCTATAAGAATTGATCGAGAAGTTTGACAACTTGGGCTATCCATGAACTACACATCAATTGAGGGTAATGCTGACAATTCCAAAGTGGGAATAGGATGAATCTAGAGAGTAAATATAGCAGTCAGACGATAAATTAGAACGGGGCGCGGGGGTGGACTTAACCAAGCGAGAAGTAGCTATACCCTGTTGGTCTGTCTGCCTGAACTGTTGTTATGGACTGAACTGTAGTTAGAACTTAGATTAAGTGAGTGTAAAGTATTGCTTTTTAGGGTTATTCTGGGTCGTTTTGGCGATCGCTTTTAACAAAAATTGATTCAAGCACCTATGTTGTAAGTGTGCCCACAATTTCTGATGAATTAAGAATCTCTGTAAACTTCAGTATGACCTGGTTTAGAGAGGGTTGTAGCGTGTTTTGGGTTTGTGCGGTCAATACTCTATGAATTGATACCTTTTAGATTAACCTCGTCTTATATAGATATGCAAAAAATATAGCTTTGTCAGAAAGCTTAGGACAAAGGCAACGGGTCAGACCCTGCTGCTGAGAAGGCTTCCCGACTCGCCTCCGGCGCATCGGATAACTCTTTAGAAGGGCTACTTGCTGTGTGCCTCATAGGGTTGCCCACTCGCGGCTGGAGGGGTCGCTTTACCCCCGAATCCTGCCAAAACAATAATAGTTAGTAGATAGGGAATAGCTTGATAGAGTTGGGTCGGGATGAGTGCTAGGGCAGAGGACGTTGAAGTCAAGCTAGCAGCCCGAATTTGAATAGCTGTTCCTAAGCCAAATAATAGTGATGCACCAAAAGCACCGAGCGGAGTCCAACGACCAAAGATCATGGCGGCAAGAGCAATAAACCCTCGTCCTGCGCTCATCCGTAGTGTAAATGTACCGACTTGCTCAAGACTAAGCCAAACTCCTGCTAATCCGGCGATCGCCCCTCCTATAAGGGTGCTGAGATACCGCACTCGCGAGACATTGATACCAACGGTATCAGCCGCACGGGGGTGCTCTCCCACGGCGCGAGTTCTCAATCCCCAGGGAGTGTAGAATAGCACGTAGTAAATCACCCCAGTCAACAGCAGCATCACGTATACGAGCGGTTGGTGATTAAACAATAATTCTCCTACAACTGGGATTTGGCTGAGGAATGGAATGGGAATGCGAGGAAACGTTCCCGGTGAGGTTGGTGCTCCACCGGATGCAGTCATCCAGCGTTGGTAAACCCACCCTGTCACTCCCCATGCCAGCAGGTTGATGACCGTACCACTGATGATTTGGTCTGCCTTAAATCGGATTGAGGTGATCCCGTGCAACCCTCCCAAGAGTGCGCCCGACCCGACTCCCGCCAGGACTCCTAAACACAAACTCGCTAAAACAGCAGCATCACCCAACGCTGCTTGTAGCGGTTCATAGAGATACATGGCGACTAACTGGGCAACCATCGCCCCCGTGAGCATCATGCCCTCGATCGCGATGTTAACCACCCCTGCCCGTTCGGACATAATGCCCGCATAGGCACCAAGCGCGATCGGGGTAGCGGTAATCAGGGCAAGTTTAAGAAATCCAGTCAGGTCATCCATGGGGCAGTAGGGAGTAGAGGGAAATAGGAAATGGGGAGTGGGGAGTAGGGAGTGGGGAGTAGGGAATGGGGAGTGGAGAATGGCGAGTGGAGAGTGGGTGAGATGGAGGAGTAAAGGCGTGGAGGAGTAAAGGGTGATTTAGATTTCGACCACTGGCTACTGACTATTGACTATTGACTATTGACTATTGACCATTGACCACTGACCACTGACCACTGACCACTGACCATTGACTATCAACCACGATCGCACATCTGTTCATCCTTCAGCCCATCCTCCAGGTTGCTTTTTCTTAGCCCCATCCACGGGTAAGAGAGCCTTCTTTTTCGATCTCGCTCTGGGGCAATCGCAGTCGATAGAGCCAGCGCACGATCGCTGGAGCCGCAACAAACAGAAGAATAACAGCCTGAACGATAAAGATTACTTCTTTAGAAACAGCACCCCCCGATCGCAGTTGCATCAAGTCACTGCCATTTCGCAGGGCACCAAACAGAATGGCTGAGAGGACTACGCCTAACGGTTGATTTTGACCCAGCAGAGCAACCGGGATCGCGTCGAAGCCGTAATCGCTGGAGTAAAGAACCTGCATAGCACGATCGACTCCCAAGATCTGAACGGCACCCCCCAGACCTGCTAATGCACCTGAAAGTGCCAGACTGAGAACGGTGAGGCGTCCTAATTTCATTCCGGCATAGCGGGCGGCTTCAGGGTTACTACCAACCGTGCGGAGTTCAAACCCCAAGGTCGTTTTACTCAGGAGCCACCAGACAAAGATGGCAGCCAATAGGGCAAGAAATAATCCAACATGCAGGCGATCGTAAAATCGAGGTAATACCGCTGTTGCCAACACCTCTGGAGTGCGAACCACCGTTGGCGAGGGGTCTTTCATGGGATTTTTGACCAGCCAATCTTGCAGAAAAAACGCGAGGTAATTCAGCATGATGGTATTGATCACTTCATGAGAGCCAAATCGAGCCTTGAGAAAGCCAGGGATTGCACCCCACAAACCACCTCCAATCGCCCCTGCCAATAATGCCGCAATTGGGTGAAGCAACGGGGGAAGGGGAATAGCGTATCCGACCCACACCGCAAAGGTCGCTCCCAAAAGGAACTGCCCTGCGGCACCAATATTAAAGACCCCGGTACGGAATCCCAACGCCAGTGCCAGTCCGGTGAACATCAGCGGGATCGCAGCTACGAGAGTGTTAGCAAAGGCATATTGTTTGAGCAATGCCCCATCGAGCAAACCCCGGTAGGTTGTCGCGATCGCAGCCCAGTCCCAATCGAGAGCCGCCCCAATAATCGGAACGGTAATGAACATAGCCGTGGCGATCGCCAGTAACGGCAGTCCGAGTTGCCGAGCCGTTCGTTGAAAGAGTTGTGGATTTACAGCCGTCATTCTATCTACTCTAACCAGCCCAATCAGCCTTAATCTGCCCAATTAGGAGGAATCTAATAATGTGTTAGCAATCTTGCGTATTATCTCGCAGAACTCCTGGTCGGGTAAAGACCGTCATGCGGCAGTCGCAACTCTTTTCGAGGAGATTAAAGACAATTCACGGTAATGACATGAAAATTCTTAATCAAACTGTTTGACTTCAAACAAATTTGTGGTATACCTGATTATAGATAGTACGAGTTAGTACTGTTTTAGATCGAATAAGCTTCCTTTACTGGTGTGTAGCCATTCTTTTTGGTTCATGAAGAAGTCTGAGATAGGGTCAGTGGTCAATGGTCAGTGGTCAATGGTCAGTGGTCAATGGTCAGTGGTTAATGGTCAGTGGTCAATGGTCAGTGGTCAATGGTCAATGGTCAATGGTCAATGGTCAATGGTCAGTGGTCAATGGTCAGTGGTCAGTGGTCAATGGTCAGTGGTTAATGGTTAATGGTCAATGGTCAGTGGTCATACACAAATGACGAGTGACGAATGACAAATGAAAGAGTAGGTTTCACGCTCGATTTAGACTGCTGTAGCAACCGCCGAGACAGTTAATACAAGAGGATGTGGAAGCTGCGCCCCCAGCCAGGGGTTCTACTCCCGCACCCCGTCCTAATCAACCCCTCGGTTGCTATATCACAGCACTAGTGTTGCGAACACAAAGTTCTGCAATGTAGGGGGTTTGGGGGCTTCACCCCTTTCAAAACTTATTTTTTGCTGTACTAGTGTTGAAGACACTGACCGCAACTGGATGAAGGTATAGCTCTAGCTACTGAGATGGCGATCGCTATAAAGATTGGTAAAGAAGTACAGACAAAGTGTCTGCGAGCAAACGATCTGCACTACATAATGACTCACTTACTTTTTTAAGTTTTACGAGCAGACATCAAGCCAGTGCAGGAATGACAAAAAGTGCAGCCGTTAACGCTAAATCACAGTTAGAAAACCGTTGAAAAATATTGGAGACTCTCTATGGCAAATCATATTCCCAACTCTGAATCAACCACGGAATCATCTACTACCGCAACAGTCGATCGCGGATTGTATGCCACTCGCAATCATATTCCTCTGATCGCTCGCATTTTGTTATCGGCTCTATTTTTGGTGTCAGGGATCAATAAAATTTTGAATCCGGCAGCCACTCAGGATTATATGGCTTCTGCTGGAATGCCGCTGACAGGACTGTTTTTAGTGGCAGCGATCGCCCTTGAACTGGGTGGTGGATTGTCTGTTTTATTGGGGTATCGAGCACGCTGGGGTGCGATCGCCCTGATTGGGTTTACTGCAATTGCAACACTCATTTTCCACACAAACTTGAGTGATCAGCTTCAACAAATTATGTTTCTCAAAAACCTGGCGATTATCGGCGGATTGCTCATGATTGTTCAATATGGCTCTGGTACGATTGCACTTTTACCAGATCGCAATCGTTAATCGAGTTCTAGATAGCCGCATCATTTGACTCCTGAATAACGCAAGAGTGTGGCGATCGCCGTTTGCTGATTTTCTCTCATCTGTCCTGATTGACATGACTACTCTTCCCGCAATTTTTATCTCTCACGGCTCTCCAGATCTGTTGTTGCAGTCGGTTCCTGCGGTCGATTTTTTGAAACAACTGGGCACTCAGTTCAGTAAACCTAATGCCATTCTGGTCGTGTCTGCTCACTGGTTAACTCAAAACCCAACGGTGAGTTGTGCCCCAGAAGTCCCTACTATTCATGACTTTGGTGGTTTTTCCCCCGTGTTGTATCAGATGAAGTATGGTGCTCCGGGCGCGCCCGCACTGGCGAAACAAGTAGCCACTGTGTTGTCAGACGTAGGATTTGATGTTGCAACCGATGTCAATCGAGGACTTGACCACGGAGCCTGGGAACCTTTGATGCTGATGTATCCCAATGCGACGATCCCCGTAACCCAACTCTCAATCCAACCCCGTATGGGAACCAGGCATCACCTTTCGCTAGGACGTGCTCTGGCTCAGTTACGTGAGGAGGGAGTGTTGATCCTGGCAAGTGGTGCTGCCACTCACAACTTACGGATGTTTGGAGCCTATGATCTCAATGATGCTCCGCCAGACTGGGTCACAGGGTTTGATCGCTGGTTAGCGGAGGCGATCGCTCACAACGACACCGAGGCTTTGTTGAACTATCGTCAAGAAGCTCCTTATGCGATTCAAAATCATCCTACCGATGAACACCTATTGCCTTTATTTGTAGCATTGGGTGCAGGGGGCGAAACCCCACAACGCACGCAATTACACTCCAGTTTTACCTATGGAGTTTTTAGCATGGCTGCTTATGCCTTTGCGTAAAAGAAGATCCTTCAGTCTTACCTCCTGATGCTTCTTTTTTCCCTTTATATCGAATCCCGCTCAACAGTCAAACTAGGGCTCTAGCAGGTTTGATACAACCCTTAACTTTCTTGCTGCTCATATCTTTTTTCTCTCTTCTTCTTCCCTCTTTCCTCTTCTTTCTTTCTTCTTTTTTTCTTCTTGAGGACTACTAATGGCACTGGGTCAACTCGTGAATGGTCAATGGACGACTGCTTGGACAGAACACAACGAAAAAGGGCAATTTCAACGGATGCCCACTCAATTTCGCAGTTGGGTAACGGCTGACGGTTCAAGCGGCTTTAAGGCAGAAGCCGGACGTTATCACCTCTACATATCGCTGGGTTGCCCCTGGGCACATCGGACAGCTCTATTGTGGAAGCTTAAAGGATTAGAGCATGTTATCGGGCTATCAATCGTTGATCCCGTGATTTCAGAACAGGGTTGGGCGTTTTCTGACAATCCGGGTTGCATTCGTGATGAGATTAACCACGCTGATTATCTTTGGCAACTTTACGTTAAAGCTAACCCAACCTATACAGGACGGGTCACTGTTCCAGTTTTGTGGGACAAACACACCAACACGATTGTGAATAATGAGTCTCGACAAATCATCACCATGTTTAACTCGGAGTTTAATGGGGATGCGGCTCATGCCAGTGTTGATTACTATCCCAAATCACTACAGCAGCAAATTGATCAGGCGATCGATGCTATCTATCAACCCATTAACAATGGCGTGTATCGGTCTGGTTTTGCAAAATCTCAAGCTGCTTATGAAGAAGCGGTAACAGAGCTATTCCAGGCAATGGATTATTGGGAGGGTGTGCTAGATCAGCAACGCTATCTATGCGGGGATCAAATCACGCTTGCAGATTGGTGTTTGTTTACCACCTTGTTTCGGTTTGATTTGGCGTACTACGGACTGTTTAAGTGCAATATAAAGCGATTGGTTGATTATCCCAACTTGTGGAACTACTTTCGGGATCTCTACCAACAACTGGGTGTAAAGGAGATATGTGATGTCTCACACGTCAAGCAGTTGTATTATGCGGGAGTATCGGAGCTAAACCCAAACAGAATTGTTCCAGTTGGTCCGGGGATCAACTTTGATGCACCTCACGATCGCGAACTGCGCTTTCCAGGTTCTTTGGTCACAGCTCATTCTCTTGTAAGTTAGGGGTAGGTTTAATCGTAGCTCTAAACAGGTAGTGGTTTTGTGGAGTATCTTTGGCAATGCTTTGACTTCACAAAACCATTACATAGGTGCTATTGGAACATTACAAAAACATTGCAGCTCTATTACTTCTGATGCACTCAATACATAACGGGTAAATCGTAACTAAATTGACTTGCCCTGCTCACAGAAGCGTATTGTAATATACATGTTTGGTATTTAAAGTTCTCAGAGATCAATGTAAGTCAACACTTGACAAGCTCATTGTGCAGAGATACATCACTCTGCGGGATGAGTTTTTTGAGTTTTTTTTGACTTTTTGAAAAGTATATAAAATGTTTGGGAAACTTGTGGTTTAAGCCTATAGGAAAAAAGGCAAAAGTCCAAAATTATTGATAAATAAGGAATGTAGCGATTGCTCAAAACTCTCCTGATTCAAAAGAGATTGTGTTAAACACATTTTTGCATTTAGAGAAAATGGTCCAAATCCGCTCACTTGTTTTACAGATACACCTTGAGGTAGACGATGGAGGCGTATTATCGTCAGTACTATTCTCTAGGTATTTTCAATTACGTATTTCCTAAACGTTGCTGTTCAATCCAAAGCCTTGACCCAGAGATTTGATAGGTAGATCTAGCTCACATAAGGGTTACAGATTACTTCTCTGCCATTAGCGATGGAATTGAACTGGTTCTAATAAAGCTCTCTACAGCTACAGTAAACAGTTACTCGTTTAGGTAGCTGGGATATTTCTCTCAGTTGTTCTTTTCACTAGAAGTAAGAATAATAGCAATCATCTAATCAATATTTTTTGTTGATAGTTTAGCTGTATCAGGGGATGTTAGAGATTAACGCCTGCTGAAAATAGCTATTAAATCTTTTGTTTAATTGATATCCCATGCTGTTCGCATGAGATATTTAGTAATGCTTTTTAAGCCTTTATTTCTATTAAAAACTAATAGTAAATAAAGGCTTTTTCTATTAGTTTCCACGAAAATAAAAGGAAAAATAATTTTATCTACGAAAACAAGATAAGCTCTGAGATTCTTTTCTACAAAGAGTTTCAGAGCCTTTTTTCTGCTTCTAGAAAGAGCGTTTACTTTAGCTATTCACATTAACTTCATAATAAAATTTTCTTCCTCGCAAAAACTTTATATTTTTTTCTACTAATATCGATTAACTTTTTGAGTATCAGCTAAATGCCAAATACGATTACGAACTTAAGCAAAAAAATTGCTTAAGTGAATAGATACCAACCTTTTGGCAGAAGACAATTTGTCTACATACAAAAACTTATTGATGGATGTCGTCACAGTGGGCTAGCGTTCATGTCCTTTGGCAGATATCGCAATGATTTTGTTATGTATCTCACCGTTCCTGAGCAGTAGGGTCTATTGACATGCAAAACCCAAAGTTAAATGAGCTAACCGCTCCACCGATTCGTATTCCCTGGCAACGTCTCGTGATTGGTTCAGCCTTCCTCAGTTTGGGGGTGACTGCCATTTTGATTGGGGCTAGTTCTATCAGTTATCGTCTAACGCATCTGGTCGTTGATGGTGGAGTGATGAATGGGCGAATTGTCCGCCTGCGATCGCCCATAGATGGCAATATTGGTGACTTCTACGCTCGTCCGGGTGTGCCTGTTGAATCGGGGCAAGTGCTCGCCCGAGTCAACATTGATCACACAACGGAGCAGTCGTTGCTGCAATTGGAAAGCGACCTGCAAGCCAAGAAGAACCAACTGCAAGCCGTCTCTGAAGTGAAGTCATTTTTAGAGAACCAACTTGGATCTCTGAGTGCGCGACATGAGTCAGTGTGGACGGTTGAGACGGCATTAACTTCCAGCAATGCGTCTCAGCAGCAAGCCGTGTTAGATGGAGCGATCGCCCAGGCGGCTACGGCTCGCACCACGTATCAGCGATATCAGCAATTGCTGAACGAGGGGGCGGTTTCAGCGCAGCAGGTCGATGAATTGCGGGCAGCCTGGGAGTCCGCCGAGGCAGAAGTGCGTCGTGCTCAAGAGGTTGTGGAAGCGTCAAAAGAAGAGGTTGGTGCGTCGCGATCGCGCACAATTATGAGCCAATATCCCTCGTTAAGTAACACCTTTACGCAAGACATTTCACAACTCAAGGAGCAGATTCAGAGCTATTCTGCTCAAATGGCAACGCTGAGAACCGAGGTTTTGAGTGCCGAACAACGTCTAAAGCAAGCCCGCTCACTCTATAGCGATCGCCAGGATTTAGAGATTGCGGCTCCGATGACGGGTGTGGTTTATCGTACAGAGCAAGAGGGCAACGAGCAGGTCAATCGCTCAGAGCCAATTCTGACTTTGTTGGATTGCTCCGATTTGTGGATTGAAGTGGTGATGAGTGCTAAAGACGCTAGCCAGATCAACACACAAAGACCTGTTTCGGTTGAGTTGGCGGGCTACTCAGATCCAATGGTAGGTGAGGTTGATTTGATGCAACCGATTAGCGGAGTCAATCTCAATGAAGAGCAAAACCGTCGCACCCAGGTACAAGCTCTGGTGCCTGTGATCCCCCCACATCTGCTGGCACAACCACTTACACGAGTGACAGTACGGGTTCCACCTCCAACGAACTACGAACAGTCACAACAATTTTGTGGCGTTGGGCAAGGCGCACGGCTCACCTTCAGCAAGCAGTCTGCCTTCAACTTTTGACTTGCTGAATCTCAAGGTTTCCACATCAGTTTCATAAGGAGGGTTGCCAATGACGTAGCTACCTTTGCGTGAGGCACCTGCATAAAACCATTGTCCTCACTGTTGGAACGGTTGAATGTTCTGTCAAAGGACAAGCCAATTTGAATCTGTTACATCAATCAAGGAGTAAATCGATGCGCGTATTAGTATGGGGATTGGGTTATGTCGGAACGGTTGTATCAGCATGTTTAGCTGAGCGTGGTCACGAAGTGATTGGAATTGAGGTCAATCCTGAGAAAGTTGATAAGTTTAACCAGGGCTATAGCCCCATCAAAGAGCCAGACCTGGATGAACTGATTCGTCAGGGGTTAGACAATGGCAACCTCAAGGCAGTCACTAATGGCACCGATTACGTCTCTTGGGCAGACATGTCTCTGATCTGTGTTGGCACCCCTAGTGCTCCCGATGGCAGCCCTGTTCTCAACTACATTTACAGCGTGGCGCGTGAGATTGGGCGTGGTATGAAGAACAGCGATCGCTATCACGTTGTTGTGATGCGGAGCACAGTTTTCTCTGGCATTACACGCAATCAGGTATTGCCCATTCTGGAAGAGTACTCTGGCAAAAAGGTGGGTACTGACTTTGGCCTGGCAATGAACCCTGAGTTCCTGCGCGAAACCACCGCTGTTAAAGACTTCTACGAGCCACCTTTGACCGTCATTGGTGAAATTGATAGCCTTTCTGGTGCTGCTGTAACGGCTCTCTACGAAGGGATTGACGCTCCCATCTATCGCATTGCGTTAGAAGACGCAGAAGTGTTGAAGGTTGTGAATAACGCCTTCCACGCACTCAAAGTTGGATTTGCTAACGAGATCGGTCGTCTCTGTGACTCAATCGGAGTGGATAGCCACATCATCATGCAGTTGTTGTGTGCAGATACCAAGCTCAACATTTCACCCAAATATCTCAAACCGGGCTTTGCCTTTGGTGGCTCTTGCTTGCCTAAAGATTTGCGATCGCTGGTCTTCAACGCTTACCGATTGGGTGAAAAGCTTCCTATTCTGGAGTCCATCCTGCCTAGCAACCAACTCCACATCGACACGGCTCGCCTCAAAGTCCATGACCTGGGAGCACGCAGTGTTGCGATTCTGGGTCTGAGCTTTAAGGCAGGTACCGACGACCTGCGGGAAAGCCCAGTCATTAACCTGATCCACCAACTCTGGCAAGATGGCATCAAAGTTGTCGTGCATGATGCTGACATCGATCTCGACACCATGTTGGGCAGCAACCGGGAATACCTGGAACGCCAGTTGCCTCAAATTCGCCAGGTCTTCTGCTCTGATTTGCAAGAAACATTGGCACAGACCGATGCTGTTGTGTTGACACAACACCGTCCCGAATTTGCCGCTGCACTGGAAGCCTTAGAGGGTGAAAAGCCCGTTTTAGACCTGATGACCTGGGAAACATATCCAGTTCGCAAGGCGGAAACCGTCCCTGCTGCTGTAGAGGCTGTTCCTGCTCCAATCGCTTAAGGGGAGACAAACCGATGTACCCCAACACTAAGATGTCATGTTCTGGTTTAGAAAGAAAACTTCAGACCTCAAAACGCCACTTTCCTGTCCAGAATAGAGCGATCGAAGCCTGAAGTATCCCGTTAGAATCCGAGCCTAATGTCCAGTTAGAACTCTAGATTCCAGACTAGAGTCTAGCGCATTCCACAATTCGGTGTGCAACACGTCTCTGTCCAAGATGGTGTTGCACCCGACTCAACAACCCTGATGTCGTCACGTTTCATTCTTGTTGTGGAGAAAGCCAGATGTCTCAAGTCCAAGCTAAGGTAGCCGTTGTACCCGTAACAGCACACGCTCTGCCCCCTGTGTTAGAAGGCGTTGCAGCAACCGAAATTCGTCCCTGGGGGTCGTTCACAGTTTTAGAAGAGGGACGGGGTTACAAGATCAAACGCATTGAAGTCAAACCAGGACAACGTCTCAGTTTACAAATGCATCACCACCGGAGTGAGCATTGGATCGTCGTCTCCGGAACGGCGAGAGTTTACTGCGGTGATTCGGTCGCATTGCTCTCTGCAAATCAATCGACCTATGTACCTGCCTGCACGCATCATCGCTTAGAGAACCCCGGAATTTTGCCGTTGGTGTTGATTGAAGTGCAGAACGGAGAGTACTTGGGAGAGGACGACATCGTGCGGTTGCAGGATGATTACGCCCGTGTACCTGTCAAGTAATCAAGGGTGAAAAGAGAAGGATCAGAACTTACGTAGTCAGATCCCACAAACTCCCTGGCAGAAGGTGTTTCGGTGAATCCAAAAGCGCGCTTCGCATCGGTTCCAAGTGTGGGCGAGGGGGGATCGAAGGTTTAAGCCTCAAGTGCGTAAGTCCTAAGTACTGCTATTCACAGATAGGGTTTGGAAATAAAACAAGGGGGGTGTGGGGCTGCGCCCCAGCCACGGGTTCCACCCCTGCACCCCAGATTCCCACCCTATTTACAACGAGTTGTACTAATACCAATTTGAATTGGCTTCGCTGCACATGATTCCATAAGGGCATTTCGCGAAACGCCCCTACCCTTTCTGGAGTGCTACGGCGTTTAACATGCTTGTGAATGTTGAGTTTCACGAGATTTAACCCAACCTATGGGGATAACTTTACTCCTCTTTTATTGCTCCTTCTCATCTCTCTTCATCCTTTATCCTTCATCTTTCTTTTTCTCTTTTTTTCTTTCTTTTTTATTTCTTATTTTTTCCTTCTTCCTTTCTTTCTATGTGACCTATCATGACTCAAGCCGCTGTCTCAAACCTCTGGCAAAAAATCATCCAAAATCTCAATCAGATCTGTGTTTTGATGATTGCAGCTTTTGGTTTGATTGGTCTGTACTCGCTACGTGATCCTGCAAAACTAGCTGTTTTAGGCTGGTCAGGGTTGGTTGGGTTAGGTGTAATTGGTATCTGGCGATGGTTGTGGTTTGGGCTGCATCTGTTGCGATCGTGGATTTATCAAAATATTGTGTTTGTGCGTTGGCGTAGACGGGCGAATGCTATTCCTATCGAGGATTTGCCGCCTGTGTGCTTGCTGGTGCCAACCTACAAGGAGAAACCCTGGATTACCAAACGGGTGTTTCGAGCGATCGCCGAAGAGGCAAAAGCTTTTCCTCAACCGATCATTCTTGTAACGGTCAGTAGTGGACCCGAAGAAGATGCAGACATCGTTCGGGCGTTGCAATTGGCTGACCCAGAGTTGTCATCTGTGCGGATTTATCACGTTACCGATCCGGGGCAGGGTAAGCGCAAAGCTCTAGCAGAAGGATTGAGAGAGCTTGCCCGTCTCAACATTCCAGAAGATGCGATCGTTGCGTTAATGGACGGTGATTCGGTGATCACTCCTGGGACATTGCGCCGCTGTCTTCCGTTCTTTGTGATGTTTCCCAAGCTGGGCGCACTCACCACCGATGAAGTCCCTGTTGTGTCGGGTTCCTACGTTTTCTCAGAGTGGTTCCATTTGCGGTTTTCTCAACGACACTATCAAATGTGTTCCATCTCGCTATCCAAAAAGGTGTTGTGCTTAACGGGACGGTTCTCGTTGTATCGCAGTGAGGCTGCATTGCACCCAAACTTTGCAGAACAGCTTGAGAATGACATGCTTAACGACTGGCTGTGGGGTCAGTTTAAGTTTCTCTCAGGAGATGACAAAACCACCTGGTATTGGCTTTTAAGACACCGCAAGTACGACCTGCTCTACATTCCAGATGTGGTGGTCTATTCGATTGAAACTGTTTCAGGGTCGCTGTTCAACCGCATGTATCAGAACATGCGCCGCTGGTTTGGTAACATGCTGCGAAACGGTAACCGGGCACTGGCACTGGGACCACAACGAACCGGGTTGTTTGTCTGGTTATGTCTGCTCGATCAACGCCTCAGCATGTGGACGTGTTTAGTCTCACCTTGCTTACTGCTCGTGGCTCTGTTTACAGGGAAGTGGTACATCGTTGGGGTGCTTTTGTCCTGGTTGTTGCTCAGCCGCTCGATTACATTAACGCTAATCTTCTGGAATCGTGAATCCACTCTCAAACCTGTTCACCTGCCGCTGTTGCTTATCTCACAGTGGTCGTCTGCGATGATCAAAATCTGGACCCTAATGAACCTGGCACAACAACGCTGGTTTAACCGGGGCGATCGCAAACTGTCTGCGGACGGCAACTCTCGTGCAGTCAAGATTGCTCAGGGAGTTTCAAAGTTCATTCTGTTCGCTCAAATCTTTAGCTTTGGGGTGTTGTTGTTTTGGGTATTAGGGATGCTTAGCCCCGTTAAAGATGTGATTGCCCTCTGGAATAACAGCCGTCATCAAGCACCCATAGTTCTAAATGTGAATGCGAGCGAATACGGGGTCATTGCTGGCGATGACAAAGATGATGCCGCTGCGTTGCAGGCGTTAGTGGATGGACTATCTCAGGAGCAGGGCAAAGTCAGAATCAATTTGCCGATTGGAGAGTTGTTACTGTCTCAGCCTATTTTCATTCATCGTAGCCAAGTCTCGATTGTTGGGCAGGGGGTCGATCGCACCGTCTTCAATGTGGCGTTTGATGCGATAACTCAGACAGAAGCAAAGGCAGTTATGACAATTACGCCTAGTGCAGAAAATGCCACTTCACCGCTTGAGAACGTTCATTTACAAGGATTTTCACTACGTCCTCAATTTCCGATTAGTGGCTCTATTCCCGACAGTATTTTGCTCAATCAAGTCACCCAATCCTCATTGCGACATCTGCGATTAGAACCCAGCGATGGTCACAGTATCGTGTTGCAAAACACTAAAAATGTTGTTGTGGAATATGTGGCATTAGAGCAAAGTTCCACCAGTGAGGAAGTAGTGTTAATTGATGCGATCGACACCGATTTGAGAGGGTCTATTGCTCCCAGTAAACCGTCGAATGTGATCTCCAGTAACACGTCTAACCGCATGGCTAAACCTTAGATATCTACCCTATCTAGCTTTGGTCAGAAAGCTTAAGACAAAGGCAATAGCTCAAACCCTGCTTCTGGAAAGGCTTCTTGACTCACTTTCGTCGCATTGAATGTGACTACGGCTATATCCATGGGGTTTGTATCAATTAGGGTTTTAGTTCGTATTCGTTGACCCAGATCCGTTCCTGAATCGATTGCAAACTGTGTTTCTCATTTTGGAGTTTATTACATGACAGCTTCTGAAATTACCATCCGTCCTGTTTACAAGCAGCCAAACCCATCGGTAGCACCGTTGCCTGGTGGAGGATTTATCGCCGTATGGCAGTCTGAATATCAGGACGGCATGGATGCTGGCATTTATGGTCAACGATATGATGCTGCTGGCAACCCAATTGGTACGGAATTCCTGATCAACGTTACGACCAAAGATAACCAGGCGACTCCAACCGTTGCGGCTTATCCCGATGGCAGTTTTGTAGTTGCATGGCAATCACGCAACTTTGGGGGAACCGAGTATGACATTTTTGCCCGTCGCTTTGATGCGGCTGGCGTTCCCCTGGGAGGCGAATTTTTGGTCAACCCAAATCAAGCCAACTTTCAACAAAATGCGGCGATCGCCACTCTCGCCAATGGCAATTTTGTCATCACCTGGGATTCACGCCAGCAAGAAGAAGGAGATAGCAGTAGCTCACTCAATATCTTTGCGCGGGTGTTTGCTCCTGACGGCACCCCATTGACCAATCAATTTCCTGTGAACACTGCCTCTAATGAAAATCAGGCAGAGCCAGCCATTACTGCGTTAAAGAATGGCGGGTTTGTGGTCACCTGGCACTCCAACCGACAGGATGGCAGTGAATACGGCATTTATGGACAAGCCTATGATGTCAACGGTACGCCTACAGGCAGTGAATTTCGTCTTAACACCTATACGGCTAATTCTCAAAATCGTCCAGCGATTGCCGCGCTCAACGATGGTGGGTTTGTGGCAACCTGGGCATCTTACAAACAGGATGGAGACAACTACAGCATTGTTGCTCAACGCTTTAATGCCAATGGGGTTGCTCTGGGAAACGAATTTGTCGTTAACGCAGGGACTGCGGGTGAACAAAACACGCCTCAAATTGCGGCATTAGCCAATGGTGGATTTGTGGTTACCTGGCGATCGCAACCAACCTTCACGGATGATTACACCGTCTTTGCCCGACAATTTGATGCAAACGGGACTCCAACCACCAGTGATATCCAGGTCAACACCTTTGCCACCAGGGATCGGGGGCGAGCAGCAGTCACAGGCTTAGCCTCTGGTGGATACGCGATCGTGTGGCACTCGGCTGATCCAAGTAGCACGACATTTCGCACCTACGAGCGGCGGTTTGATGCCAACGGCAATGCGCTCAATCCGCCTGTTCAAGTTAATACCTATGTCTCTAGCGAAGCTCGCATTACCCCAGTGCCAGCATCGGGAGCCAATCCAACGATTGTAATTGCTGCCAGTGACACGGATGCTGTGACAGCCGCAGGAGCAACCTATCGAGCCACAGGCACGAACGATCACGAGATCGTCAATCGGGCGATCTCAGAGGTCAACGCGGCGGGTGGAGGCACTGTTGTTCTGTTGCCAGGAGTATTCACGATTGGAGACAACATCCGATTAAGAAGTAATGTCACCCTGAAAGGATCTGGTTGGCGTACGATTGTTCGATTAGCGGATCAAGCCACCCTCAGCGATGCAGGGATGATTCGAACCCAGGGGTCCAGTCCGCTCAGTTCAGATGTCGAAATCTACAATGGGCATATCACCGATATGCAGATTGACGGCAATCGCGAACGGCAATCTGTTAAGAGTAACAAATATGGGATCTATGGCGTTTATGCCAACAGTTCTTTTGAAAATCTCTACATTCGCAACACGCCGTCCTATGGGTTTGACCCCCACGAAAACTCGAATAACGGGACTCCCACAACGAATCTGACGATCCGAAACAACATTGTTGAAAACAGCGGCTTAGACGGTATCACTTTGGATAAAGTGATCGATTCAGTGGTCGAAAACAATTTGACGTTTAACAACGATCGCCACGGCGTTAATGTGGTAACGGATTCCGAAAACACGCGCATTGAAAACAACGTCAGTATTGATAACGGTGGAAACGGTATTACCGTTCAGTTAGGGAGTCGCAACTTACCCATCTATAACAACCAGATTGCGCTCAACTCGACGAGTGGCATTTATCTCTTTCAGGAAGGGGGAAATGACATTCAGGGTAACGTTATTCAACGCAACGGACGCTATGGTGTTGCAGTGCTGAGTTCATCGGGTAACACTATTTCCGGTAACTGGGTGTTTGATAATTCACAATCTCGTAACGAAGGTTACAGTGAAATTGAACTCTACAGCGACAACATTACCTACTCCACCAACAACGTTCTACGAAATAATTTCATTCGTAGTTCTCTCGTGAATCGTTCTCGGTTTAGCATTCGGGAGCGATCGCCCGGAGACACGAACAATACCATTACTGGAAACGCCACCTATGGAGCAGCACGAGAGCAGACCCGTGTGAATTCAGCCAGTTCTGTGTTTGCACCACAACGCGCCAGAACCATTGCAGGCAATTGGCGCAACAACTTGCTGAAGGGAACTGCTGCAAATAACGTGATGTTAGGCAGACAGGGAACGGATCGCGTGATCGGCTTTGCCGGTAATGATGTGTTGATGGGTGGTGCAGGTAACGACACCCTGTTTGGGGGAATTGGCAATGACTCAGTTTGGGGTGAAGCTGGGAACGACACCATCACATCAGGACTTGGTAAGGATTATGTCAGTGGTGATGCCGGAGATGACAGAGTCAACGGTGAGGCAGGTAACGACACCCTGATCGGGGGAATCGGCAGAGACACCATGCGGGGTGGAGTCGGGAATGACTCCCTCTATGGCGGTGAACAAAACGACTCGATGTCAGGACAAGACGGCAACGACTATCTCTGGGGCGAGTCGGGCGATGACACCTTAGCAGGGGATGCTGGCAACGACTATCTCAATGGGGGTGCTGGGAGCGATCGCCTCAATGGGGGAACTGAAAACGATGTGTTAGATGGGGATGCCGGGCTCGACAATCTGAACGGCGGTGCTGGTGATGATTTTGTCAAAGGAGGACTGGATAACGACACGCTGTTGGGCGATTTGGGCAATGACTACCTCGACGGTGGCAAGGGCAATGACTCGCTGAATGGTGGTGCTGGCAATGATCTGCTCGAAGGTGAAGATGGCAACGATATCCTGCAAGGTGGCACTGGCAATGACATTTTGAGGGGGGGGAGCGGAGCAGACGCCCTGACCGGAAGCGCAGGTGCCGATGTGTTGGTCGGTGGCACGGATAATGATGTGTTGACATTGGGCAGTGATGGCGATCGCGATACAGTCCTCTATGCCCGTGGTGACGGCACAGATGCGGTTCGGCAGTTTCGGTTGGGGCAAGACCAGTTTGCCATTACTGGCATTGAGCAGGTCAATATTGCGGTCAGTGGTAGCAATACGCTGTTGCGAGTTGCTGGCTCTGGTGCTTTATTGATGACCCTGGAGGGAGTCACGGGGTTGAATGCTGCCAATATTGCGGGTTCTTTAGCGGCAGTCAATACAGCAACCTATACCTTTGGCTAAACTCCTGTGTGCATGGTTGTTGCAAGCGTGTGAAAACCAGGCATTGGGGGAGTCTCCCCCAAACCCCCTTAGCAGAGAGTGTTTCGGTTCACCCAAAGGCGCGCTTCACATCGGTTCCAAGTAGGGGTGTTTCTGGTTGGGGCAAGCCCCTTAGGAATGGGAATTAAATAAGTTCGATATTGGGTAGGGGCGGGTTTTGTCGTCAAATCCAGCGCAGAGCAGAGATTAGTCGGCTAAACCCGCCCGTACAGTTTGCGAATTTATTAAATCCACGATCCTTAGCAAAGACTCAAAGTCCTCCCAAGTTAGGGGATTTAGGACTCATGAAAGCTCTGCCTCTTAGAGCAACGGCTAGAGGTAGAGCCTCGGTCATGCCATTTTCAAGCAGGAGATTGGAAACGAGATTCGTATAAGATTTGCTGTCGTCATTGGCTCTCTCTAAAGATAGATCCTGATCTCTGCTAATTGGTTGATGATGCAATATGACGAGTGTCATGATTGCCCGATATGGCGTCTTCTAATCAGACAACCAAAACAGCCTTAAATTTGAGACAGCCCGAGATTAGCCAGCTTGTGCGTGAGTTGCGTCAACTGATGCAACTGACCCAGGCGCAGTTTGCAGCCGAGTTGGGTGTGGCGTATGAGACAATCAACCGCTGGGAAAATGGGCATATGCAGCCATCGGCTCTTGCCCTAAAACAACTTCGCTTTGTGATCGATGGACTCACAAATTCCCCATCTAAATCGCTACGAGATGGAAGCAGTATTCTGCTGAGCAAGTATTTTGTGGAAGAACAGCGTTTGTGATGTCATGGTTCCTAAGTCCTGCTATTCACAGATAGAGGTTGGAAATAAAACCAGGGGGATGTGGGGGCTGTGTCCCAAGCCAGAGGTTCCACCCCTGCACCCAAATTCCCACCCTGATTGACGACGAGTTGTACTAGGGAAAGGGAATTCAATAAGTTCGATAGGTGGGAGGGGCGGGTTTTGCCGTCAAATCCATAACAGGGTGCAAATGGGTCTGCTATACCCGCCCGTACAGTTTCCGGAGCTATTAAATCCACAGTCCTAAGTGAGCGGAGTGAGAACAAAAGAACATGGTTCAGCCTCATCAAGCCTCAGAACAGTGTTTTGTAGATGCTCTTTTCGCAGGGGATAGCGAGATGGCGATGTTGATGCGGGCGCATTTTGCGGGTGAAGATAGTGCGGCTAAGTTGCATTCTTCTTTGGGTTCTATTGAAACCTGGGCGCAGAGTCTCAAAACAGCCCTCAACATTTTGTTTAATACTGGCTGTCCCATGTTGTTGGTGTGGGGGAGCGATCGCCTCCTGTTTTACAACGATGCTTACTCCGCTATCTTGACCAAAAGCAATGGTGCGGTTCCCTTTGGGCAACCCCTCAGCCATATGTCTGCAACCTGGAGTAACGTTTGCTCGGCGGTCGAGCAGGTTTTTGCAACAGAGCGATCGCTACAGTGCCAAAAGGAAACCCCTACGGGTATCCCCTATACCTGGTGTTATAGCCCCCTATGGGATGAAATGGGCAGGGTCGGGGGCGTATTTGCTACAGGAAATCGCGTCATTCCCCAAAAGGCTCTCACTGATCCTGTAGAGATTAACCGTGTAGAGATTAACGGTGCAGAACCAGACAACCTGAACAACAATGCCGCATCTCAGGGCATTGAGGAAACATTGCGACGACGCGAAGAACAGTTAAGCCTGATTACCAATGCCCTTCCGGTCTTGATTGCTTACGTTGACAAAGATCACTACTATCGTTTTAACAACCAGACCTATGAAACCTGGTTTGGGCAACCCGCTACAACCTTTACTAACAGACATATTCGCGATGTTTTGGGCGAAGCCGCTTACCAGGCAGTTTTGCCTTACATGCATCGGGCACTCGCCGGACAACGCCTCAGTTATGAAAGCCAGATCCCCTATCTCAAAGGGGGAACACGCTATATCCAGGCAGACTACATCCCTCACATCAACAGCCACGGTGAAGTTGAGGGTTATTTTAGTCTGGTGAGCGACATCAGCGATCGCAAGTGCATTGAGGACGAACGCACTCAAACTGAAGCAAACTTACGAGCCAGTGAAGAGCGATTTCATTTCATTACACAGGCGGTCAACGGGCTAATTTTTGACTGGAACCTGCGAACTAACGAAGTCTATCGATCGCAAAAACTATACGACCTGATTGGCATCGCTCCAGAAGATGCTCCGCCGGATGCAACCTGGTGGCACGAACGGATTCACCCAGATGACATAGCACGGTTGCAACCCCACATGGTTGAACTGTTAGCCAGTTCTAACCATCTTTATGATGCGGAATATCGAATTCGTCACGAAGCGGGGTACTGGGTAGATGTGTGGGAGCAAGCCTGCCTGATTCGGGATGAGCGAGGGCAGGTGGTTCGCATTGTGGGTTGCACCGTGAACATCTCAGATCGCAAACGCTTTGAGCAGGTGTTGATGGAGAGTGAAGCCCTCGCCAGAACCAGAGCTGAAGAATTAACAGCATTAATGGAGGTGACACCCACCGCAATCTGGATCGCCCATGACCCCCACTGTCATCAGATGACCGCTAACAAAATGGCTTATCAATTGATGGGGGTGGAATCTGGTACTGTAACAACGGCAACACCCGCAGATGGCAGCTACCCACTTCCATTCAAAATCTGTAAAAACGGACAACCGATTCCGCTGCAAAATCTGCCTATGCAGACGACAGCCCGCACCGGGCAAGCCGTCACCGATGAACTTGAATTTGTCTTTGAGGATGGCAGGGTTCAATTCATCTATGGCAGAACTGTTCCGCTGTATGACTCAAACGGTGACATTCGCGGGACCATCGGGGCTTTTATGGATATTACTGAACGCAAGCGGATTGAAGAAGCTCTGCGAACCAGTGAAGAACGATTGCGATTTGCGGTCGAGGGAGCCGCTCTGGGAACCTGGGAATATGATCTCGCCTCCAGCGAAATTGTCTGGTCAGAGCAAGCCAAACGGATGTTTGGACTGCCGTTGGAGGCTGAGGTCGATTATGAGGTGTTTATGCATACGCTACACCCAGACGATCGCGATCGCACCCATGAAGCGGTTGAACAGGCGATCGCTCAGCGAGAGATTTACGATGTCGAGTTTCGTAATGTCTGGGCAGATGCTTCAGTGCATTGGGTACGCGCTATCGGTCGCGCCCGTTATGACCACAACAGTGTGGCGACCCGCATGATTGGTGTAGTCCTCGACATCACTGAACATAAACAAACCGAAGAAGACCTGCGAGAGAGTGAGCGTCGCTTCCGTCGTCTGGTGGAATCCAATATGTTTGGGGTTGCCTTTGGTGACTTTATTGGAGGAATTCACTACGTCAATGACTACTTTTTGACCCTATTGGGTTATACCCGTGAGGAGTTTGAAACAGGGCAGGTGCGATGGACTGACATTACTCCACCTGAGTTTCTTCACTTAGATGAAAAAGCAGCAGTAGAACTGAGAACCAGAGGAGTTTCGACCCCCTTTGAGAAGGAATACATTCGCAAAGATGGTTCTCGCGTTCCCATTTTGATTGGTGCAGCCTTGATTCAGGAACCCTACGATCAACAGCAAGAAATTATCGCGTTTTACATTGACCTGACCGAACAAAAACGGGCAGCCGCAGAGCGAGAAAAGTTGTTGCAACAGACACAGGCAGCCCGCGAAGAAGCCGAAACGGCAAACCGCATTAAAGACGAATTTTTGGCAGTGTTATCTCATGAGTTGCGATCGCCCCTGAACCCCATTCTCGGTTGGTCAAGGCTCTTGCAAACGAAGACATTTGATGAGGAAGGCACTCAGCGAGCACTCCAAACCATTGAGCGCAATGCCAAATTACAAACGGAACTGATTGATGATTTGTTAGATGTATCGCGCATCTTGCAGGGCAAAATGGCACTCAACATTTGTCCCATTAATCTGTTGACAGTCATTGAGGCAGCCATGGAAACGGTGCGGTTGGCAGCAGACGCCAAGGCGATCGACTTGCAATTTACGATGGGTCATTTCGGTCGCGAAGAAGAGCCATCTCAAGATCCACAATCTAAAATCACAAATCCAAAATTTCAAGTCTTAGGTGATGCAGCGCGACTGCAACAGATCGTCTGGAACCTGCTCTCCAATGCCGTCAAATTCACACCCAATGGGGGACGAGTAGATGTGCGCCTGGAGCAGGTGAATGAGTGGACGCTTGGGAGCGTGGATGAGCCTTCTATGCCTCAACTCGGTTCCCCCTCAGCCCCCTCCCCCTACATCCAAATTGTTGTGACTGACACCGGAAAGGGCATCAGTCCAGACTTTTTGCCCTATGTGTTTGATTACTTTCGGCAGGAAGACGGTAAGACGACCCGCAAGTTTGGTGGGTTGGGGTTAGGGTTGGCGATCGTGCGGCACCTGACCGAACTGCACGGGGGAACGGTTCATGCGGAGAGTTTAGGTGAAGGGCAGGGTGCGACCTTTGTAGTGCGATTACCGTTGATGGCGAATGTAGCGGCACTGGAAAGAGAGATGTTAACTGACCCTCAGGCAGTTGATCTCAGTCAACTCAACGTTTTACTAGTGGATGACGATCAAGATATGCGGGATCTGGCTGTGTTCATCCTAGAACAACACAATGTAAAGGTGAAGGTTGCGGCTTCTGCGGTAGAAGCCCTGAGGTTATTTGACCGACAGCAACCCGACCTCTTAATCAGTGACATCGGGATGCCAGGAATGGATGGTTATGCCCTGATACAACAGATTCGGCAGCGATCGCCCCAACAGGGTGGACTCGTTCCTGCGATCGCTCTGACGGCCTATGCCGCCGAGTATGACCAACAACAAGCACTCAAAGCAGGATTTCAACGGCATGTGGCAAAACCTGTCGAACCCGAAGCTTTAATCAGAGCAATTACCAACACCTTGTATTCCTCCAAGTCGCATCACTCCAGGTTGCCACCGAGCTAAGCAAAGTCGTTCAGGTGAACTATGCCACTTTAAAATTTCACTCGTTCATAACCATTTATGACAGAAGCTGTATCCAAATCCCTTTTGAATTTTCCCCTACCTGCTAACGAGACGGAACGATTGGCGGCACTGCGACGCTACAACATTCTGGATACACCTCCTGAAACAGCATTCGATCGCATTACCACTTTGGCAGCACGACTCTTTGGTGTGCCAACGGTTTTGATTTCCCTGGTGGATGAGTCACGCGCCTGGTTTAAATCTTGCTATGGCTTTAGTCAACAGCAAGTAGAACGGGATGCCACCATTTGTAGTTTTGCGCTGTTGTATGACGGGGTTTTAGTCGTACCCGATGCACGGAAAGATGATCGCTTTGCTTGTAATCCCTTTGTGCAGACGGAACCTGGATTGCGCTTCTATGCAGGTGCACCGCTACTTACCCCGGAAGGCTTTAATCTGGGAACCCTTTGTTTGTTAGACACACAACCCCGTGACACATTTACCGCAGAGCAAATCGCAACCCTGACTGACTTAGCCGCCATGGTGATGGACGAGCTAGATCTTCGGTTAGCGATCGCCATGCAACGCGCAGCAGAACGGGAGCAACAACAGGCAGAACAGCAACGACAGGAAGCGGCGCAACACCTGCAACTCTATGCAGATGTGGTTCGCAATACTCAAGTAGGGATTGTGGTTTGGCAGTTGGAGGATTTAAATGATCCTCGATCTTTTCGCTTGCTCATCGCCAATCCGGCTGCATCAGAGGTCACAGGATTTAATTTTGAATCCATCATCGGCACGACGATGGCAGAGAGCTTTCCAAAGCTCTTACAAACCCCATTAGTGCAGCAATATCTCGAGGTGATTCACACGGGGCGATCGCTCGATTTAGGGGAGGTCGCCTATGGGGAAGATGGTATGCCTGACGAGATTTATACCCTCAAAGCGTTTCCCCTGCCAAACCACTGTTTGGGACTGGCATTTGAAAACATCACCGCTCGCAAGCAACTTGAAAATCAACTCAAGGAAAGTCAGCACTATAATCAGCAAATTGCTGAAGCGTTGCCCGGTGTCTTATTTGTGCATGACATCATTCATCAGCAGAATGTGTATACTAATCGCCAAGTTGCCGATTTGTTGGGATATACCTCTGAACAGATTCAGGAGATGGGCACAAACGCGCTTGCCATCCTGATTCATCCCGATGATTTAGAACGGGTGTTTGACTATTTTCAAGCCTTTCAAACGACAACCGATACGGGAGTTTTAGGAATTGAATATCGCGTCTATCATGCCAATGGAGAGTGGCGTTGGTTGTATAGCCAAAGCGTCGTCTTTAACCGAACAGCAGATGGGTTGCCTCATCAAATTTTAGGCGTATCGATTGACATTAGCGATCGCAAACGATCTGAAGCCATTCTGTCAGAACAGGAAGCACGATATCGCTACATCTTTGAGACGGTAGGGGTTGCCATCTGGGAAGAGGACTTTTCAGCGGCAAAAACTGCGATCGATCGCCTGAGGGCATCCGGTGTCAACGATTTTCATCAATATATTGCCGAGCATCCCGAATTTGTGCAGCAAATGGCGAATCTGGTGCGAATTCGAGATGTCAATCAAGCGGCACTGCATATGTTTGCGGCTCAGGAAAAGTCAGAGTTATTGGCTTCGTTAAATCAAATCTTTACGCCGGAAACTGAAGCAGCATTTGTCGAAGAAATTCTGGCGATCGCTCAGGGTGAAACCTCTTTTGCCGCAGAAACTGTGGTGCAAACGCTACAGGGCGATCGCCTCAATGTCTGGTTTAGTATGACCTTTCCCCCGATTTCAGAGCCGTATGACCATGTGCTAGTCTCGCTCCTGGATATTACTCAACGCAAACAGGCTGAGGCTGAACTTCAAGCGAGTGAAGAACGTTATCGCCATCTGGCAGAAGTCATGCCACAAATTGTGTGGACAACAGATGCGAGTGGCATGGTCACGTACTTTAGCCCCCACTGGTATACCTACACAGGATTAAACGAAGCCGAATCGATGGGTCTGGAGAGTCTTAACGCAATGTATCCTGACGACCGCGATCGCGTTCTTCAACAATGGTTGCTTGCAGTCCAAAATTCCCAGGAATACGAGATCGAGATTCGGTTGCGACGTTGGGATGGAGTTTATCGTTGGTTTCTCTGTCGAGCCTTGCCAGTACGAGATGCCAATGGTGACATTGTTAGTTGGGTTGGTACGGATACCGATATTGATGATCAAAAGCGCGTTCAAGAGGCATTGCGCGAGAGCGAAGAGAGGCTATCGTTGGCGTTGCATTCGGCGCAGGCAGGTATGTGGCAATGGTTTAAAGCTGATAATCGTACCATTTGGTCAGATGAAAATTTTGAGCTACTGGGTTACGAACCAGGGCAAGTTGCTTCTACCTATGACAACTGGATGCAGGCAGTACACCCGGATGATCGTGAGATGGCACAGCAGGCAGTACAGCAGGCATTAGACGAGAATACCTCCCTCTATTGTGAATACCGCGTTTGCTTGCCGGATGGCTCTGTTCGGTGGTGTGCCGATATTGGACAAATCATGTACGACGATCAGGGTAACCAGGATGGCATGATTGGGTTGCAAATTGACATTAGCAAACGTAAGCAAATTGAGTTAGAGCGTGAACGCAGTGAGGCAATTCTCAATGCATTTTTGACGGCGTCTCCAATCGCACTGACGCTATTTGACTGTGACCTGCGTTTTATTTATGCCAACGAAGCCCTGGCTCAAATCAATGGGCTACCTTTGAATGAACACTTAGGTCAAACCCTCTGGGATGTTGTGCCAGATATGGCTCCCCAGTTTGTCCCCATGTTGCAGCAAATTATCACAACGCAAGAACCAGTTCTCAATCTGGAATATAACGGTGAAGTACGACCGGGCGTTTATCGCCATACCATTGCGAATCACTTCCCGGTTTGCTTGCCTAACGGTGAAGTGTTAGGGGTTGGGGTGACTGTCACAGATATTTCTGAATTAAAGCGAATTGAAGCCGAACTGCGCCAAAGTGAGGAACGCTTATCCTTAGCTCTTAAAGCTGCGAATCAGGGACTTTATGACTTGAATGTGAAAACAGGAGAGGCAATCGTTTCTCCTGAATATGCGCGAATGTTGGGCTACGAGCCAGAAGAGTTTCAGGAAACGAATGCAGCATGGCGCGATCGCATGCATCCTGACGATGTGGCAACGGTATACCGAGTGTATGAAGAATATGTCGCGGGACTGCACAACGAATATTGTGTAGAGTTTCGACAACGCACTAGAACCGGAGGATGGGTGTGGATTCTCTCGATTGGCAAAATTGTCAGTTGGGACGAGGACGGCAATCCCCTACGAATGTTGGGAACCCATACGAATATCAGCGATCGCAAACGAGCAGAACAAGCTCTGCAACAACAAGCGGAGGATCTGGCTCAGGCAAACCGAGTGAAAGATGAATTTCTCGCGGTGCTATCTCATGAGTTGCGATCGCCCCTCAACCCTATTCTGGGATGGACGAAACTCTTACAAACGGGAAACTTTGACCCGCAAAAAACAAAACAGGCATTGGAAGTTATCGAACGCAATGCTAAACAACAAACCCAACTGATTGATGATTTGCTCGATATTTCCAAAATTCTGCGGGGCAAGCTTGTCTTGAGCGAAGCCCCCGTTGATCTGGCACTCATCATTGAGGCAGCCCTGGAAACCGTGCGGCTCTCGGCTGAAGCAAAAGATATCCAGGTCAAAACTGTGCTGAACGCATATCTCCCGCCTGTTCTGGGGGATGGAGGACGGTTGCAACAAGTCGTTCTAAATTTGCTCTCCAATGCGATTAAGTTCACCTCTAACGGTGGGCGAGTTGAAGTGCGCCTAGAGGTGGGGAATGGGGAATGGGGAATGGGGAATGGGGACGACCCAACCTACACCCTACACCCTACACCCTACACCCCACACCCCACACCCAACTCCCCCACTTATGCTCAAATCGTCGTTACCGACACCGGAAAAGGCATCGTGCCAGACTTCTTGCCCTATGTTTTCGATTCTTTCCGTCAGGAGGATGGTCGAACGACTCGTAAATTTGGTGGCTTGGGCTTGGGACTGGCCATTGTACGGCAACTCACCGAATTACATGGGGGAACCGTTCATGCTGAAAGTCAGGGTGAAGGCTGTGGAGCCACGTTTACAGTTCGCTTACCGCTAATGAAACAGGCATTCGGGACTAGAGAAAACCCTCTCGCAAACCCATCATTGCAGCAGATTCAGACGTTGCAGGACGTTCGAGTGTTAGTGGTAGACGATGAAGCCGATATGCGAGATCTGGTGGTTACAATCCTGGAACAAGTTGGGGCGATCGCCCACACGGCAACCTCTGCAACTGAAGCATTGGCGGCGTTAAACCAATTTCAGCCCATGATTATTGTCAGTGATATCGGGATGCCAGACATCGACGGCTACACCCTGATGCGACGGATTCGATCCTCCGCTTCTGAACATGGCAGACAAATTCTTGCAATTGCGCTAACCGCCTATGCCAGTGAATTTGATCAGCAATTGGCACTCCAAGCCGGATTTCAAAAACATCTTTCAAAACCCATTGAACCGGAGGAATTGATCAGGGCGATCGCCGCTTTGGTAAACAGTTAGCTGTGTTAAGCCTAATCCTATAGCTTTTTCGGCTGTATCAAGGCAATGAGTTCAAGGGCAGTTCAAATTACCGAAAAATTCAACTTCCTAAAACTCTTAATTGGTCATATCGATTGAAAATATCATTGGTGATTCTGATTGCAGTTTCATTGTGACTTGCCAAACACAAGGCATACAATGCTGAGTTTGTTGAGTTTTTCATGAGAACCGGTCTACTAACATAGCGGAAAAGTTCTCTTAGCTGGTTTGTGTATAAACTCGCTAACCATTCGGATCGAATAGTGTCACGGCTTAATGATGGTTCTGATGGATTGCCGAATAGGTCTAGTTGTGTTGCTGGAGGCTCTCTGTAGATTTGAGTTATCCAATTTGTACTTCCCATGACCTTACTTAACTGCTCTACCACTTCTGGCTCTGGATTTTGATCTCTCGGAAGAAGGCGAGTAACACCCATAACTGAAAAGTTGATAAAAATATCACAAGTTCTAGTATTGGCTAGCTCTCTCACCGTCTCCCAATCTACTTGCAATCCGTAAGGATCTAAAAAAACAAACGTTCTTTGTTTTGGAGATCGAAGAACTTTTGGGATGATGTCATTTCGTAAAACGTCATTACAATCTCCCAACCGTGTTTCAATAATGCAGTCTGGAAAATCTTCACGCAATCGTTCAACTCGTTCTATACGCTGAGGAGAAACATCTATAAACCAATAACCATCAAATCTTGGTTCTGTTTGCAGGGCGCGTAAAGGAGAACCGTCGATATAGCGTTGTTCATCTTTCGCGACAGGCTTGACAGAACCTGCAAAAGCATCAATGTAGTAGTAAGCTCTAAGCCAAGGTTTTCCAGTAGGATTATTTGAGGTCTTTTGGTTACTCATGATGGTGGAATAAGCTTGGAGGTATTGCGCTAGCAAATCTAATTTTCCCTCTGACCACCGCCCGATAATGTCCTCACCTTCGCTACCACGTCGGCTCATGGTTAGACTCTCTTTACTTTGTAGAGATTAAATATCTCTGTTCTAACCTATTTGTCTGCTGATATCTAGAAATTTTCTGGTTTTGCCACTTATTGATGTGCTCATACCAAGCAGAAGGCATCTCGTCCCAAATTTGGTCATCAAGTGCTCTACCACCAGCCTTTGAGTGATGTCCTCCCCATTGTTTGAAGAAGAAAGCAACGTCAACTTCTCGTGTTTGATGCAAGATGTCTCTAACCCATTCTGGATTTATAGGACGATGCTGAAATCCGGATTCACCACCAACAATTACCCAGTGAATTCCCTCGAGATTTAGACACAGTCCTCCAAGAAGAGGCTCGCAGGAAAGGAATCGCACTTTTGCTGGCACATGCCTAAGATTATCAATTCTATGAGTATATTGTTGATTCTCCACGGACACACCAATCCAAATATTTTCGGACCATTCCAACCTAGGTGCTAATTCTGCTAAATTCTGATCTCGCTTAGTTAAAATTTGGTAAATATGCCAGGGAGTTTCTCTCATAACAGCAAAAATCTCCTGCAAATATGCAAGAGGCACATCCTTGTGAAACAAATCACTCATAGAGTTCACAAAGATACGACTGGGTGTTCGCCACTTCCTTGGTTGGTCTAATCGCTCAGGGTGTAGCGTTAGATTAAAACCTTGCGGAAAATTTTGAGGAAATCTTTCTGTTAGTGCCTCAGCATAGCAATACCGACAACCTGGACTCACCTTATTGCATCCTGTAATAGGGTTCCAGGTTTTGTCAGTCCATTCAATACCAGTGTTGCTGCTTGACATCTTACTACCACATACCTTTCAAGATAAATCAATAAGTTATTATTTTAGTACAGAAGTAGTACAAAAATTCTGTGCCGTCTAAATTTCGTCCTTAACCCATCATCGTTTTTTGCCAAATTTGGCTTTCAGATCCTCTAATGTTGCAGGTCGAGACTCCGCAGATGGTTTGTCAGACTTAGGGCGATCGCCCTTGGATTGGGGTTTGGATTGACTCTGGTTCTTGTTTTGAGGCTTCTCCTTTGCAGCGGGAGTTGGTTTGCCACCTCTGCCCTCATTGGCGTCGGGCGATCGCATCGAGAGGCTAATCCGTTTGAGTTGTTCATTCACTTCCAACACGCGCACGGTGACGACCTGACCCACTTTGACCACCTGTTTGGGGTCGCTAACAAATCGATCGGCTAACTGCGAAACGTGGACTAAGCCGTCCTGATGAACGCCAATATCGACAAAGGCTCCAAAGTTTGCGACATTGGTGACAATGCCTTCTAGCTCCATTCCCACCTGGAGGTCAGAGATCTCCTTGACACCTTCCTTAAACGTGGCGTATTTGAACTCCGCACGAGGGTCGCGTCCGGGTTTTTCCAGTTCTGCCAAAATATCGCGCAGCGTTGGTTCGCCCACCGTGTCAGTGGTGTATTTCTTCAAATCGGCTTTCTTGATCCGTTCGGGAATCTGGGTGATTTGAGTCAGTGGCACACCGAGGTCAGTGGCGATCGCTTCCACGATTCCATAACTTTCAGGGTGAACTGCCGTATTGTCCAAGGGATTCTTGCCCTCGCGAATTCGCAAAAAACCAGCGGCTTGTTCAAAGGCTTTGGGTCCCAATTTGGCGACCTTAAGCAGATGGCGGCGATCGCGGAAGGCTCCGTTTTGATTGCGGTAGGCGACGATGTTGTTGGCGATCGAGGGACTAATCCCCGATACAAAGGTGAGCAGTTCCTTTGAAGCGGTGTTGAGGTCTACCCCAACGTAGTTCACGCAACTTTCGACGACTTCATCCAGTTTCTTTTTCAGCAACTTCTGATCGACATCGTGTTGATATTGCCCTACGCCAATCGATTTGGGGTCGATCTTAACCAGTTCTGCCAGCGGATCTTGTAGACGACGACCGATGCTGACAGCACCTCGCACAGTAATGTCAAAGTCAGGAAACTCCGCGATCGCCACTTCACTGGCGGAATAGATCGAGGCTCCCGATTCGTTGACCATCACTTTGATGGGTTTGCGCTCCAGGGTTTGCAGCAACTCGGTGACAAACTCATCGGTTTCGCGTCCTGCCGTCCCATTGCCGATCGCAATCAACTCAATCTGGTGTTGCTGAATCATTCGGGTCAGCGTGCGAGCCGCTTGCACCCGTTGTTCTGCCGCTTGATGGGGAAAGATGGTCTGGTACTCCAGAAATTTGCCAGTCTGATCCAGGGCTACCACCTTGCAGCCTGTACGGAAGCCCGGATCGATGCCCAGCGTAGGTTTCATTCCGGCGGGAGCCGACAGCAGCAACTCTCGCAAGTTTGCCTCAAAGGTTTTAATCGATTCGATGTCTGCCTCCGATTTCTTCGCTGCTCGAACTTCACTAATCAGCGAGTTTTTCATCAAGCGATTGAAGGCATCTTGCAGCATGGTGCGGTAGAAGCTGCGCACCTCCGGTTGCCGGGTACGAATCTCTTCCGACTCCAGATGAGCCAACACCGTGTCTTCATCAAAGGTCAGGTCAAAGTTCAGCACACCCTCCGTTTCACCGCGATAAAGTGCCAGCAGGTTGTGAGCGGCGATCGCCTTCACCTTTGCCTGAAAGTTGCGATACATCTCAAACTTGGTTGTCCCTTCGGGGAAGTCGGCTTTGATGGTCGAGGTAAATATCCCCGACTCCATCAGATAATCGCGCAAATAGGCTCGTAATTCTGCTCGTTCGGCGACTTCTTCAGCCAGAATATCCGATGCCCCTTGCAGTACCTCAGTAGCGGTCTTTACCCCTTTTTCTTCGGAGCAATATTTCAGGGCTTCCTGTTCCAGTGAAGCAGCAGCAGCTTTGGGTTGATTTAACGCTTTGATAAACTCTGCTAACGGCTCTAGCCCCTTTTCTCGCGCCATTGTGGCTCTTGTGCGGCGTTTAGGACGGTAGGGCAGATAGAGATCTTCCAGTTCGTTCTTCTGCAAACAGGTTTCGATTTTGGCTCTCAGGTCATCGGTCAGCTTTCCCTGCTGGTCGATCGCCGTAATGATTGCGGCTTTGCGCTCCTCCAGTTCTGTCAGATAGGTGTAGCGATCGGACAGATCTCGCAGTTGAACTTCATTCATCTCACCCGTTCGCTCTTTGCGATAGCGGGCGATAAACGGAACGGTTGCCCCCTCTGCAAACAGTTCTAAAGCGTTGTTGACCTGTGCAGGTCGCAGGGACAGTTCCTCTGCTAAGAGTTGGGGAATGTTCAGCATGAGACTCGATTCGTTCTTTAGACTGCCCTCTAACTTAGCAGATTCGCCAAAATTTAGGGTCGCCTACGTCAAGATCACGGCAATGACAATGGAGGCGATCGCCACAATAAAAGCTCCCACAATCACTCCGGCAGCTACATTACCTTTGCGAATCTCTTCTCGGTAATCAATCGGGTCGAGCAGGTCAAACAACCGCACCCCTCCATACAGGAGCAGTACGCCCACAAACGCCCACCCAACGGTTTCAGCCACTAACTGTAAAATCACCAAAGTAACTTCCTCTCCTGTTCTGCTAACAATTCGTTGATGCCAGCACCCAAGCTCGATGACCTGGAGGGAAAACGGCTTTGCATCATATCCCCTCTAAATCCATCAAATTATCCAGCAGATCACCCACAATCGACATTAGATCTTAATTTTTCGTAGTGCTCAGACACAGCTAAAGTGATGAAATCCGTGGGGATGGTCTTATTTTTTCTGACTACTAAAAATTGTGTGTCTGGATACATTCATGGACTTACCCTTGCTGTAAATCAAACACATGATCAATCGTCAGCCATTTATGCCTACTTTGCTTATCAAAAACATCCATACCTTAGTCACGATGGATGCAGCGCGTCGAGAAATTTGTAATGGGGCTTTACTGGTTCGAGACAATGTGATCGAGCAGGTTGGAACAACACCAGAGTTGCCTCAAACCGCAGATGACGTTTTAGATTTACAAGGTCGCTACATCGTCTTGCCTGGTCTTGTCAACACGCATCATCACTTCTATCAGACTCTGACTCGTGCTGTACCAGCAGCGCAAAACTGTGATCTATTCAACTGGCTACAAACGCTTTATCCAATTTGGGCAAATCTCACATCCAAATCGGTGTATGTCAGTGCTCAAATGGCAGCCGTCGAGTTAATGTTGTCTGGTTGCACAACCGCCAGTGATCATCTCTATATTTATCCCAATGACAGCACGTTAGACGATGAAATCCAGGCTGTGCAGGAGGTTGGTCTGCGATTTCATGCCAGTCGAGGCAGTATGAGTGTCGGGCAGAGCCAGGGAGGACTGCCACCTGATTCTGTAGTCGAGAAGGAATCCGATATTTTGAAGGACAGCCAACGGTTAATTGAGCAATATCACGACAATACTCGTCATGCGATGTTGAGAATTACCCTGGCTCCCTGTTCTCCCTTTTCGGTATCGCCAGACTTGATGCGAGAATCGGCAACTCTGGCGCGATCGTATCCCGGCATTCGGCTCCACACCCATTTAGCAGAAAACAAGTCAGATATTGAGTACAGCTTGACTACCTTTGGGATGACCCCTGGAGATTATGCAGAGTCGGTCGGTTGGGTCGGTGAGGATGTGTGGCACGCCCATTGTGTGCAGTTAGACGATCGCGCCATTCAACAATTTGGTAAAACGGGCACTGGGGTCGCCCATTGCCCCTGTAGCAACATGCGTCTCGCGAGTGGCATGGCACCCATTCGGAAAATGCTAGATCATCGAGTCCCAGTGGGTTTAGGTGTAGATGGCTCGGCATCTAACGACACCTCCAATTTGTTGAATGAAGCTCGAACGGCTTTTTTGATGGCGCGAGTGCGGGAACTGGATGCTTCGGCAATGACTGCACGCGAGGCACTGGAACTGGCGACGTTAGGAGGGGCGAAGGTGTTAGGACGAGATGATATCGGCTATCTGGCTCCTGGGATGTCAGCCGATTTCATCGCAATTAATCTGGATCGCCCTGAATTTGCAGGTGCTCTCCATGACCCGATCGCCGCGATGATCTTTTGCCAGGTCAATTCTGTAGATTACAGTTTTATCAATGGTCGCAAAGTGGTTGATCAGGGGCGAGTAACCACAATTGAAGTGCCGAAATTAGTGGAAGAGCATAACCGATTGGCACATCAACTGCTTCATTAAGGAATGGAAATTATAGCTTTGGTCAGAAAGCGTAAGCCAAAGGAATGGCTCAAACCCTGACGCTGGGAAAGCTTCCTGACTCGCCTCCGCCCCATCGAATGTGGCTACGGCTATAACTCAGTCTGTCTGCCGATATCGCTATCCAGAATTTAACTAATTGTTATGCGCTCATGCGAGTGTGCGATGGATGGGTTAAAACTGACTGATGAGAGTGAGCATACAATCGCAAAGAACCAGTCGCTTCATTGATTGGTGGTATTACATGGCTGGGGCGATCGCTGTAGTCATGTTTATTGCCCTCATCATTTCCCCGTTTATGGGGCAAATGTTAATCTCGACTCAAATTCAGGTCGATGAGGGTGAGCCAGAGGAACTTCAAGCGGTTCAAATGCAACCGCAATCGATCGGTGCGCTGAGAGTAGATGTTAAAGCCATCATTCCAACGAACCGTTGGGTAACGTATGAAATTCAACTACGCGATCAGCAGGATCAGGTGATTGCCAGTGCGCTGAAGGATGCGTGGGCAGAGTCAGGCACCTGGTACGAAGAGGGGGAATCGGGCACCTGGCAGGAAGAGGATCTCCTGTCGGGATTAGATGTTAGAGCACTGCAACCCGAAGCCCTTACGATTACGCTTGATGTGTTGAGCTACACTACCTCGGCAGGCGTAGACGTTGATGAATCTGTCACCTTTAATGTTCAGGTTCGTAACGGGGTTGTAGACACGCGCTATCTCTGGGCAGGACTTGTGGGTGCGATCGCCATGGTGGTACTGGCAGCGATTTCAGTGCCATTGACGGGCGATCGCGTCATTTCTAAATGGATTGGGGATAGTGATGTGGGCGATCGCGCGCTCATGGGCGGAGCCAATCGACTGGTGCGCGTCACCGTCAAGGTCAAGTCGGATGAAACCTCACCCCGTCATTTGACCATCAAACTCTTTGTAAAAGACGGAAACGGAGAACAAATTTATGCCCGTGACTTTCCGGTTACGCTTCGCTTTATTCGCAACAAAGAAAGAGAATTGATCGGAGCATCAGCAAGTTTATGCAAGTTTTTTATCCTGGAACCCCGCAGTTCTTATGGGTTCTATGTTGAGGTTGTTCCCGACAATCCAGTGGATAGTACGCATCTGATTGTGCGCGATCGCGCCAAAACTCAAGGCAGTGTTGATGTAATTCATTTACGGGCTAACGAATGGTGACTAAATTACTGGCAGCCGCTGCTTTTTTCATTGCGTTGACGACACTCGTATTTGCCTTTAGTCAGCGATCGGCGTTAGTGCTGCGTCAAGAACAGCAACCCTACTATTGGGCGCGACACAACACCTACTTGTCAGGGCGGTATTACGGCAACAGTTGGCAACCCAATCCAGCGCGATCGACCTATGGTGCTTTTCGGGGGGGTGGTCCCAGTGCTGGAAAGTGATGGATTCCCTAACAAACGACGTGAGCGGAATCTATTATTAATCGCTGCCGCTATCTCGTCAGCCTGTGGCTTAGCCGTGGAGTTGTTGTTGGGTACACTCGCGAGCTATCTTGTCGGTAATCAAGCCCTTGCCTATGGAGTCGCTGTGGGTGGGTTTTTGGCGGCGATGGGCATCGGAGCCTATCTGAGTCGCTTCATCGCTGTTGAAACGGGTCACGCAGATCAATATCACCGTTTGCAAGTCGCCTTTGTGCAGGTTGAGTTGTGGATTGCCCCGTTGAGTGCTGTGCTGCCATTGGCATTGTTTGCCCTGTTTGTAGTGGATGGTCCCTTTTGGATGGGGTTGTTTTTAGCAACCATCCTGCTGGGCATTCTGGCAGGTATGGAAGTTCCTCTGTTGACCCGGTTACTGGAGCTTGATGAAGGAGTGCGTGAGGCACTGGCAGGAGTGCTGGCACTCGATTATCTAGGGGCGTTGTTGGGGTCGTTACTCTTTCCGATCGCCCTGTTGCCGTTTTTAGGGTTGTTCCCCTCCGCTGCACTGATTGGAGCTTTACCTGCCTTTGTTGTCTTCATCTTTGGGCGAGTTGTCCCTCGATTACGCTATTGGGGACGGTGGGGACTCGCGATCGCCATTGCGCTCTGTGTATTTGCGCCCCTGACGTTGCCTTTGAGCGATCGCCTGGAAAACTCCCTCTATGATGCCCCAGTCATCACCCGCATCCAATCGACCTATCAGCGAATCGTAATGACCCGCCAGGGCACCGACGTTCGCCTCTTTTTAGATGGGGATTTGCAGTTTTCTACGCTGGATGAATACCGCTATCACGAAGCTCTGGTGCATCCTGCGATGAGCATTAATCAGCGTGAAATTGAACAGAGTAGTAGCTCTGGCGATCGCTCCCGACAGGTTTTGTTGATGGGTGCAGGAGATGGTTTAGCACTGCGAGAAGTGCTCAAGTGGCAGGATGTCGAACGAGTGCTGTTAATTGACTTAGACCCTGCCATTGTGAACCTGGCTCGGCGTCACCCTTTTTTAGTCAACGCCAATGCCAAAGCCTTTGCTGACCCACGGGTAGAAGTACGCCATGCCGATGCTTTCACCGCCCTTGCTGCCCTGCATGAAACCTTTGATGTCATCATCGCTGACTTTCCTGACCCCGATCGCGACGGCATTGCCAAACTCTACACTCAGGGGTTTTATCGACGGATGCTGGCTCACCTCAACCCGACAGGTATCTTTGTCACGCAGGCATCCAGTCCCTTCTTTGCCCCTCGTGCCTTTGCCTGCATTGCGGCCACGCTGGAGTCACTCCCTCTGGTAATCCGCCCCTACACAATTGATGTGCCTAGCTTTGGTCCCTGGGGGTTTGTTCTAGCAACCCAAAATCCCATCGAGACAACCTCACTCCCATTGCCCGTCGCAACCCATTTTCTGACAGTTGCTATGCTCCCCTCTCTGTTTCAACTGCCCGGTGACATTCAACTCGGTGGCGTTGAGGTCAATCGTCTCTCTCATCCTGTGATTCTGCGCTATCAAAATGACCCTCGTTGGGAGGCGTATGATTAATCCTTTAAGGTGTGGAACACAGGAATCAGGAAGATGAACAGATACTAAATTCTTAATTTTCCTTCTTTTTTCCTTCTTCCTTCTTCTCTCTTCTTTTTTCTCTTTTCCTTCTTCTCTTTCCCTTATGCTCCCACTGATCTGGATAGGAATCATTGCGATCGCTATTGTGGCAGTTATTTTAGTGATGCGTCAGGCCCAGGGAAAATCCCTGTCGCCACGCAAAGCCACCCCAGCATTGCCAATGCAACGAACTGTGTTTACGCTGCAAGTGGGAGACATTGTGCAGTATGAGGGAGCCGATTGGGTTGTTGAGGGGCAATTGACTTATAACAGTCAGGGCTATGTCTGGTTGGAATATCTGTTGCAGGATGCTGATCAAATTCGCTGGCTTTCAGTTGAGGAAGATGACCAGGTCGAGATCTGCTGGCTAAAACCTTTAGCGGGATTGGAAATCAGCCGCACACCACCGCAACAAATCACGGTTGCGAACGTAGTGTTTCAACTAGAGGAATCTGGCACGGCTCAAATGACTCACCTTGGCGCGACCCTCAATCGGCAGGCACAACACTGCCGCTACTTCGACTATAGCGGTGCTGATCATCAGATCCTATCGGTCGAAGATTGGGATGGAGATATTGAGATCACAATTGGTCACAAAATTCGCCCCAGTGCCCTGCTTCTGTTACCGGGAGACGGTCGTCACGTCTACGATGGCTAACATGATTAAGTCTCATCATTTTTCAGCGATTCTGCCCGTCTCTCAAGCTGTTTATCAGTGGACGGATCAGGACTTTTTAAAGCTACTCAAAACTCTGGTGCAACAGGTGGGACTCAACACTGTAGGTGAGATGGCGATCGCCTTTCAACCTCAGGGCATGTCGGCAGTTGTCTTGTTAGAAGAATCTCATGTTGCATTACACTTTTGGCCTGAAGAAAGTAAAGTTTCTGTTGATATTCATGTGTGTGATTTTCAACACAACAATTATGAAAAAGCAGAGCAACTAACACACCTGTTAACGTTGCATCTGAGTAGCAGTGATCATTGTGATGATTGGCATCATCTATCACTTATTCGTTAAGGACATGATCCAGATCAAGTAGGGCGATCGCCCCGAATTTGAAGTCCAAAAAATACAGCCGTTAACTACCTGACAAAGCTTTTATAGCCGTAGCCACACTCGATGGGACGAAGGCGAGTCAGGAAGCTTTCCCAGCATTCGGGGTTGAGCCATTGCCCTTGCCTTTAGCTTGCTGACCAAAGCTACATATCCCTCTTTAATCACTTTGGATGGAGAGTATTTTTTCGAAAGCCTTCTAGCTTCTAGCGAGGAATGTACGCATGGAGGCTCTGCCTCCAACCATTGCTTTAGGAGGCAGAGCCTCCGTCACTCCATTTCCAAGCAGGAACTTGGAAACGAGAAATTTGGCAAACTACTTTTCACCCAAGTAGTGGAGGAGAGATTTGTTGCAATTTTAACCTTAAAGACATTCAACCCTAAGATAGATTTTTTTCGTAAAGTTTTGGTTAGGATTGTAGTGATTTATGGCAAATGGGGAGTACCGAGAGCTATAACAAGACAGTGCTAAGGAGCGTTAACTAGCAACTGCTACAAGCTGTTCTCAATGGGTGCAATTAATCAGGGGAAGAGTCTTACAACCATTGAGTTTAGTGTCACATTTACACATACTTTGCCAAATTTAATTGTATGAAGGGTAACCCTCAATTGGGGGAATGATGTTGTGCAATGCACAGCACATTTCACCATGGGATAGATGCCCTAGAACACGACTACACAAGGCAATTACTAGACGAGGTATACAATGCTGGTTTTTGTAGTTCCAGTGCAGAGTAAAGCTACAGCAAAGTCTTGGAATCGTGTCTCTCAGTTGTTTGAACGGTGTGTGCAATCTGTTTGTCAGCAGAGTTCACCCCACTTTCAAGTTATTGTAGTTTGCAACGAGAAGCCCGATACGGCTTTCAGACATCCCAAAATTAGTTATGTTGAAGTCGATTTTCCTGTGCCAGATATCAACTCTGGTAGACCAAAGGAAATTCTAAATGAGAAACGCACCGATAGAGGACGGAAGCAATTACGTGGGTTAGTAGCAGCACAAGAGTTTAATCCTACTCACACCATGTTGCTGGATGCGGACGATCTCGTGAGTAAGCGGTTGGCAGAATTTGTTCATCGTCATCCTAAAGCTAATGGATGGTTTGTGAATAAGGGCTATCGCTATGCCCCTGGCAGTTACTGGATTTATAAGAAAGCGAACGGTTTTCATACCATGTGTGGAAGCTGCAACATCATTCGCAATGATCTCAACAAAATTCCAGAGAATCCTGAATACGATCGCGGTTATGGTTACTACAAGTTCTACTTAAACCATGCCAGGGTTGCTAAGGTTTTAGCAGAAGAAGGCACACCGTTAGAACCTCTACCCTTTTTGGGAGCAGTTTACGTTGTGCAAACGGGTGAGAACACTTACTTTAGTTCGTCCCGGCTATACCAGGGAATTGGTCGATACATTAACTACCGATTGGTAACGCCATCGATTAGAGAAGAGTTTTGTCTCTAACTGCAAAACCTATCTTACGTTTGAGACGAAAGCTTAAGCCAATCTAAGCGATCGCCTCAATTTTGTTTTTGAAAGGTAAACTCTTGAGGTGTTAAATTACACAAGCGCAGCATATAGGGCTAGAGTCAAGAGTTAAAGAACTTATTTGCAGAGCTAGCCTAATTTGTGAAAGCTTGGTTTCTCAAGAGAGGCTATTGCTATGGTTCAAGAAGTACCTCAATCCCAGTTGGGACAAGTTCAACAACTCAAACTCGACCCAGGCTTTTCTAATGCTCATGCACAGGTGATTCTCGAGTTGATGGAACAGGTTTTGGAAATCAGCCCGGAAGAGCCATTTGAAACGATCGGTGCTGCCTTCGCATCCAATGACTATGGCTATTTCCGGCTTGCTTTTAGAAAAGACCAGGGAGACTCTGAGCAGGAAAACGCTTTGTGGGTAGAGTATGTCCGAGTTCGTCATGATCCCGAATTCAAACCCCAATTGATCCGTGTTATGGAACAGGTTGGTGTTCTATTACCTGCCTGACCCTTGGATTGATTTAGATGGGGGTTAAGGCATAACGTCCATGGTTGAGTTCCCCCCTGAGGCAGTTAACACTGTGTAAAGGAGTTAGGTACAAGGGAGCTAGAGACGTTTCTATGCCTGCTTATGTATCATCTTGCCATCGTTGATGATAATGAATCCTGGTGTTTTGTGCTGGCACTGCGGTTACAACAACAGGGATATGTGGTGTCCACGTTTACCGATGTGCATGCATTTCTCCAACAAGCTGCGCGATTTGACCTGGTTCTGATTGATTTTTCAATGCCAGTCCCCCGTTATCAGGCGGGTATGGATGGACCTGAAGTAATTTGCAAAGTCAGGCATCGTCTTGAGTACCCACCATTAATGGTGCTCGTCTCCAGTTTCTTTACAGAAGACTTATTAAGTCATGCCGCGGAAATCTGTCCTGAAGCAGATGCCATTTTAAGCAAACGAACCGAAGCCACAACGATGCTCCGGCAAATTAAGCAACTCCTGGAGCAACGGGAGCAACGCGATCGCAATCAGGGCGATCGCCACTACACTCGCTCTAGTCAGATGGTTTCTTCTAGTTCCAGGGGTCAGCAAGGTTCTCTGGAACAAAGAACTCGGCGGGAGCACCCTGAGTAATTTCAACGTAAATGTGTTCAAGGCGAACAGGTTGCCGCGAGATCGAGTCGAGCGGAATACCGTCAAATCGTTCAAGAATGTCCTTCAGTTCCAGATGCTCCGGTAGCCAAAAAGCCAGTTCTCCACCGTAGCGGCGAGGCTTGAAGCCATGCTCACGGGCACGGGCGATCGCTCCTGGTTCATCTGGGGTATGGACAATGACAATGTCTGTCGCTGCGATCCGGTTTCGCAATTCAGCCAGGGTGCCCTCTGCGAGAAGTTGCCCCCCTTTGAGGATACCGATTCGCTGACAGAGCCGCTCCACTTCATCCAACAGATGACTGGTCAGCAAAATCGTCATCCCCTGGTCTTTCAGTCGCTTAATTAAGTCCCAGATTTCGTAGCGAGCTTCGATATCGAGCCCAGTTGTGGGTTCGTCGAGAATCACTAGCTTGGGACAATGCACCAGTGCGATCGCCATACTCAGTCGTCGCTGCATCCCTCCACTCAGGGTCTCTACTGGACTGTTGGCGCGATCGCCCAAATTCACCGCCTCCAGACAGGTCTGTACTTGCCGTTGGCGTTCGGCTTTGCTGAGTCCATAGATTTGAGCAAAGAAATTGAGATTTTCTCGACAGGTCAGGGATCGATAAAGCAGGTTTTCCTGGGGGGCGATGCCGATCCAGGCTTTGGTCGCGTCAGAAACTGCTTTTCCGTTGACTTTAACCGTGCCGCTATCCGCCTTCAACAGGTTACAGATGATATTGATTGTGGTGGTCTTGCCTGCGCCATTGGGACCCAACAGACCGTAAATCTCCCCCGGTGCGATCGCCAACGACAGGTCTTCTAAAACGGCGCGATCGCCATAACGTTTGCTCAGTTGCTTAATCTGTAGTGCCAGCGTCACAGTCTTCTCTCCGACCAAATCATTCGACGGTAAGACAACCATCCACCGACGATCATCAACCCTGCAAATCCAACAAGAAACCAAAAGTGGGGGGCGATCGCTGCCAGATCATCTCCATTCGCGGCAACTCCCGTCAATGCCTCATTCATGTGGTAAATGGGATTATATTCCGCGATGCGTAACAGACTGTCAGGAAAGAGGGATGTCGGTAGAAAAACCCCACCCAGAATCAGTAGCGGCACCCCAAAAGCAGCCACCAGGGCATTGACATCCTCCGTGCGGCGAGCAAACTGAGTTCCTAAAATGAAGCCGACCCCCACATAGGCAATGATGCTCAACAGCAAAATGGCAATACACAGCAGAATAGAGCCTTCTAAACGTGCCCCTAAAAACGCTGCTAGAGTGTATACCAAAAGGGTTTGACCCGTACCAATGCCTAAATGTGCCAGAAAAATTCCTAAAAAATAAGAAGTGCCACTGAGGGGCGAGATAAACAACCGCTTCAGCGTGTGCTGCTCTCGCTCTGAAACAACCGTTGCCACACTTCCGCCCAGGCAACTAAAGAATAGAGCCGCCCCCACCAAAGTTGCTGGAGCCGCCACCTCAAATGCCTCCGCCTGACTCAGTTGAGCACGCTCCTGAATGATAAAGCCGTTCAGAAGCAACACGGAAATAGGGAAAATTGCCCAAAAGATGAGCGATCGCCTGCGGCGCACCAATTCTGTCAAGATCCGTTGTGCTACTGCCAGCGTCTCACGCCAGTATTTGAGCCAGTTCACCGTTTTCCTCATAGGTGGGTTGCATTCGTTATCATAACTTGCTTGGGGAGTGGGGAGTGGGGAGTGGAGGAGTGAGGGAGTGGAGGAGTGAGGGAGTGGAGGAGTAAGACTCCTGACCATTAACCCCTAACTATTGACCATTGACCATTAACCATTAACCCCTAACCATTAACTGTATTGACTCACCAGGTTAGCCTAAATACGCGGTGCGTTACGCTGACGCTAACAGCACCCTACAGGCTAATGCTCTGAGTCATTACAATCAACCATTAACTATTGACCATTGACCATTAACTATTGACCATTGACCATTGACCCCTACCCCCTACCCAACCCTAATTCACCCCAAAATATAAATTCTCTTTGCTCGTTTGGATTTGAAGGCGATCGCTGTGTTTAAACCAGTAAGTAACTATCATTCTTTCTCTAAACGGTTAAACCTGTGGCTCACGAACCGTACGACCAAATTGTTAGACAATACATAGAACGAGTGACGGCTCTGCGCGATCAACGGCGGGAATTGCCTGATGCCAAGATGTTGCAGGCGATCGCCCAGGATTTGGGGATGACCCAAGCTGATCTGATGGCTGCGGAGGAAGCGGCTCAGCTATCCACTCAACGGGGATTGGGTTATCTGCGGCACCAACGATGGGATGATGCGATCGCCGAATTTACAAATGCAGTGGCACTACAACCCACTCAAGTCGAAACCCTGCATGGTTTGGCTCTTGCTTATAAAGAACGGTGGACGACTCAACACAAGGTGGCAGACCAGCAGGAAGCCATTCGACTGACCAAGCAGTGCCTGGAGCTAGACCCTAATCACGAAGCTTCCTTTGCGCTGTTGAATGACCTCGACAGGCCTCTGCCTCCCGCACGGCGGACTAAGTCCAATCGGGGTTGGCGGTATCCGGCTCTCATTGGAGTGACGACCGTTTTGGTCATCGCAGGTTTGATCTCTTACCTCACGGTCAAACCCTCCGAACCCTCCGATGGGACAACGGCTCCTACGATTGAAAGCGTGACGACCAGCGATGCAACGGAACAGCCCGATGAGGTTGAAGTGCCTGTTCAATTTGTGGAGTCAGAGCAGATTAGCGGATTGCGGTTTAGCGTTCGTGAGTCAAACTATGCCACCTATGGCTCCAACTTTCATACGTTGGTGGCAGACATTCAGAATCAGAGCCAGTTTGAGCTTCAAGAATTGAAGTTTAAGGTTGAATTTCTCGATGCATCTGGTCAGGTGTTTCGCACTGCCTTTCAAACGGGGATTTCTTCTTCTGATGCTCCTATGCGTCCGGGGGATGCAGTGGGAGTGGAGTGGCTTGAGGAAAATGCGGGAGAGGCTCATGCAGTGAGGGTTTCGGTGCAAACGCTGAAACAATCACCTGCCGCTACAACCTATTCCCCTGCGAAAGTCTTGCCAGCACGGTGGTTGAGCCAACGCCCAACGGAAATGAACTTAGAAGTTCGAGAACGGTTTAGTCAATTTGAAGCTTACGATTCAGGCAGTGCTTATCACACCTTAACGCTAGAAGTTGAAAACACCGGACAGGTTGCCCTGGAAACGGTGCAGGTTCTAGTAGAAACGCTGGATGCAGGCGATCGCGTCTTATCTTCCGACGAATACTACATCATCACCGGATCGGATGCCTCCCTGCTGCCGGGGCAAACCCGTGTCCGTAGTTTCGTTACCTCTACAACACCGGCATTTCAGCGTTATCGAGTGGCGATCGTCAATGTTAAGTAACGTGATTCAGGATCAGGATTTCGGCGGTTTTAACCGCCGCTATAAGAGCAAAACCGACCTGCGTCGGTTCGTCAAACCTGCATTTTCCGTAATCCGCATCGGTGGACTTCGCTCTAGTAGCCGCGAATTCATTCGCCGGGCTCTTAAACCGAACTGACGTTAAGTAGGCGTTGGGACAAATCTTACTTCAATTCAGCAATGCCAAGAGGCAAGTATTGACGCAACGAAATCACCGCAAAACCTCAGGTGGCGGATTGATTGCGCCAGAATTGTAATCTTCCCAAACGCCCTCTAGCAGGCGGCGTCTCTCGTCGCCTGCATCCCCATAGCTCTGAGCTTCAACCTGCAAAAACTTCTGGAATAGAGGGTTTTGAGCTAAGTTCAACAATTCCTCTAATTCTGCTTCTGAAAAATTGGCTTCTAGCTGCGATAGATAATGTTCTTCCGCATGGCTCCATCCCACCTCCTGCACAAAGACCCCATGCAACCACTCCCTAAAACCAGCACCCTGCGTCGTTTGCACGGATACATCGACGCTGTTGCCCAGATACAGGTCATACTGTGCAGCAGTTCCCAGTTCTGTCAGCACAGTTCTCGCTAACGCTTGTTTGGATGCATCTAGCAGTGCAGTTTCTGTCGGATCAGGTTGCTGAAGTGCCTGTTGAGGGGTGGTTGAATAGGCACTGCAAGTGCTGAAAAGAAGACCCAGCATGACCAGAACCATGGGAAACCAAGCTTTTAGTTTGAGCATTGTCAGCGAAGGAATGAGGAAGTTGTTATAGCTTTGGTCAGAAAGCTTAGGACAAAGCGAGTGGTTCAACCCTGATGCTGGGAAGGCTTTCTGACTCGTTGTAGCCACATTTGATGGAGCTACGGCTATCACTATAACGTCAGTTTGGTTTAAGAGCTTGGCGCGAATGAAGTCGCCGCTATGAAAGCCAACTCCGCCGATGCAGACTTTAGAAGAAGCGAGTTTTGATGAACCGACATAGGTTGGTCATACAGCCATAGCCATCCCATTTGATTCATGAAGAAGTCTGAGATAGGGTCAATGGTCGATGGTCAATGGTCGATGGTCGATGGTCAATGGTCGATGGTCAATGGTCAATGGTCAATGGTCAATGGTCGATGGTCAATGGTCAATGGTCAATGGTCAATGGTCGATGGTCAATGGTCAATCGTTGCTGTTCATACACAAATGACGAATGACGAATGAAAGAGTAGGTTTCACGATTGATTTAGGACTGCCCTATCAACCATTTACTCAAGAACCATCAACCACCTCTAATCCTTCGTTGGATTCTTAATCCGCTCCTCAATATCGTCTAAGGTCTGAATCACCAGTCGCTTAGCCTGCAATTTCCAACCCCACTTTTGAACGCGGATGGCAGCATAACCAGCCGCAATGGTAATCAGCAGATCCAGGGGTTGAATGAAAGAAATGCCCAACAACATACTTAGTCCGGCAATTCCCCACAGTGGCAACGCAACTGTCTGGCGTTGTTTCTCAACAAGCTGACCGATCGCGTCGGTTGGCATCTCCGCCAGCAAAGTTTCCCGAATTTGTCGTTGTTCGGCTAGCGGCACAGACAGGGCTATCTTGGGGCGCAACCGCTCGATTTTGCGAGCATCGGTGCTGTATTGAGTCAATTCGTCCTCCGCCATGAGGACTAAGCGTTCTAACTGTCCCATGAGGATGTGTTAACCCCGTTTGAAAATCGATGTGAGGCGATCGCCAATTTGACTCACCACGTTCTGCAATCCGCCAACCGTCTGGGGTTGAACTGCTATCTGGATGGGTTCATCCTTAAACTCTTTGAGTCGGTAGCCGTATTCTAAATTCTGTTGGTGTTTCCGCAAAACAGGGAAGAGCCGAAACGCACCCTGTAGTAGCTCTTGCTGACTCCCAAAAATGGCCTGGTTAATTTGGTTAGAGCGTTTTACTGCGATCGCCCCTACGGGAAACCAGTTGGGTCTGCCTTTGATGCGAATGTAAATCTCGTAATCAGGAGTACCGTCTGCCTTCATTCGGTCGTATTGCTGTGCTGCTTTTGCACGCTCAGGCGATCGCTTAGATGCTTTTTGGGGCTGAGGTTTTCCAAATCCGAGGTTGGCAGACATAAACACTGAATGTAAACGTTAATAAAAGTTTACAACATTTTAAGAAAAATTCTTCTGCCAATGGTCAATGGTTGGTAGTCAATGGTCAATGGTTAGTGGTTAGTAGTCAATGGTTAGTGGTCAATGGTTAGTAGTTAATAGCTGAGAGTCACAGAGCAGTAGCAACGAACAATTGACGATTGACGATTGACCATACCCTATTCCCCACTCCCCACTCCCTCAACTCTGTGGTTCCCGTTGCACAAATGCTGTAATTGCCCCAATGCCCAGTGCTGCGAGAATGGCAAACCCAAGTAACAACTGACTGCCCTCAAAGATGCCTGCTCCGGCGGCAACCCAAAGTGGTTTGGCAACGGCAATGCTCACTACCAGAGCCAATAGATAGCGAGACCAACTGATGCTGGTTAAGCCGACACCGTAGGCGACGAAGTCAAATAGCCCGGTCATCAGGAACCCCAGCATCAGGAAAAAGTTGCGTTCCAGATGACGTTGACCCAGGCGATCGACTTTTTCCATAAACTGTTCGCCAACGAACCTCTGGACTAATCCTCGCCCATACCGCCGAGCGATGTAGAAGTTGAAGGTGCAGGAGGCAAGGTCTGCCAGTGCCACGATGAGAAGCCCTTGAGCAAAGCCAAACAGCCCTCCCGCGAGAATCGCGTAGGCAGTCCCCGGCAACACAGGCACGATGATGCTAGTAAAGCGCAACCCAAAAACGATCGCAGGTGCCCAAATGCCAAATTGATCGACCTGATCGCGAATACGCTCAATACCGACTTTGTTGATCACGGCAATTACCGCCACAATCAACACCCCAATCAATACCCATCGGGCGATCGCAATCCATCGTTTCATCGCAGATAACTGGCTCCATTGACATCAACAATACCGCCTGTGAGAAATAGCGATTCGTCCGCTGCCAGAAATAAGATGGTGTGAGCCACTTCTTCGGGTCGAGCAACCCGGTTCAAGGGGCTCTGTTGGCGAACGCTATCCCCCCTGGGACTGTCTAATACCTCCCGTGCCATGTCGGTTTCGACAAACCCCGGAGCGACGGTCATCACTCCAATATTGTAAGGGGCGAGGTGCTGCGCTAACGATTGCCCCAGTGCATTTAGTCCCGCTTTGCTGGCTCCGTAAGCCGTGGCATTGGGTTCCCCGCGAAAGGCTCCCCGTGAGGAGACATTGACGATGCGCCCCGATCGCCGCTCGATCATATGACGTGCGACGCAATAGGTGATGTTTGCGGCTCCAAGCAGGTTGACGTTTAGCGTTTGTTGCCAGACAGTCTGCCAATCTGAATAGCTGGTCTGATCCAGCGGATGCTCCTGATACACGCCAGCATTGTTCACCAAAATGTCGATGTGACCGAGTTGGGCGATCGCCTCACTGACCATCTGTTCAACCGCGATCGCATCGGCGAGATCCGCTTGCACCAACCCATGCCCTTCACCAGGCAGACTCTCTCGAATCTGTTGGGCAGATTCCTGCCGTTGCCCATAATGCAAAGCAACTCTGGCTCCAGCAGTAGCGAAGGCGATCGCAGTGGTGCGACCGATACCCCCGGAGGCTCCGGTAATTAAAACGGTTTTATTTTGGAAATTCATTATGTGGCGATCGGTGTTGTCAGTTATTCATTATCAACGTCTACCGATGGATTGTGGGCTAATGAAAGTCGATCCATAAACGCCCGCGAATGAATTGCGGGCGCAGCATCGGACATTTTCCAATTTCGCAATTCATTTGCAGCGTAGGATTAGGTAAGCATACGTGAGGTTAGCGATCGCACAGGATCAGTAGCAAAGCCAAATGGCAATTACTCCAAGGGAAACTGCCTCGCATTACCCTCGGAGTGGTTCTGTCTGATCACCTCCAGATCCCCGACTTCTTGTACCAAATCTTTAAGGCATTAGAATACCCAGGTTGAAAAGCCGGGGATCTTTGCCCGTACAGCCGCGATTAATCGCGGCTCTTCAGAATCTCCTGCAACACTGCCTGCGTCATCGGATGATCGGACAAGCTCTCTGCCCAATTGCTGTTCTCGGATGGCGATCGCTCATACATCCACGAGGATTGAATGGACGCTGACGAGGATCAAACACTCATTCACGAGAATCAAAGACTCATTCACGAGGATTAAACACGCGCTCACGAAGATCAAACACTCAACGACGAGGATTAAACACTCAACGACGAGGGTCAACACTGCGATGACAAGGATCAAATACTCATTCACGAGGATCAAACACTCAACGACGAGGATCAAAGACTCAACCCCCCACCTCAACTCTGGACTAATGACCCTCCACTCCTCACCAGATCCCCGGCTTCTTGTATCAACCTTTGAAGCAGAAGGACACCCAGGCTGAGAAGCCGGGGATCTTTGCCCCACTCACTGAGCAGTGAACCAAACCGTACAGCCGCGATTAATCGCGGCTCTTCAGAATCTCCTGCAACACCGCCTGCGTCATCGGATGATCAGACAACTCCCCTTCCCGACCTGCCTCAACCAATGCTTGCACCAAACCCCGAAAGTTATTGAACCCTGCTTGTATGTAGGGATGATTTTCGGGCAGAGTCTTTACCAAAATCTCTAAACATCGCCCATAGAGCGGTTCTGCCTCACTGTAGCGGTGAACGCAAGACCTCCGACTTCTTCAAGAAGTCGGAGGTCTGAAGATCTCGACGAATCTCATCACAGACTTTACCTAATCTCATTCTTGAGCAGTGCTTTGAGACCGAATGGTTAGACCGAATGATGAATAGTTTGCCACCACTGACGGGCATTAGTTGTATCAGGATGCTGATCGCCCAAGGTGCGCTCAAAAATGGTTACCGCTCGGCTAATCAAAGGTTTTGCTTCAGTGAGTCGATTCATGTTGTAGTAGAGTCCTGCCATATTCCATAAACTAATGGCGACATCGGGATGCTCCCTGCCCAACTGCTGTTCTCGGATGGCGAGCGATCGCAGATAGAGCGGCTCGGCATCAGCGTAGCGTCCCTGCGACTCGTAGAGTCCTGCCAGATTGTTGAGGCTGGCGGCGACATGGGGATGCTCCCTGCCCAACTGCTGTTCCCAGATGGCGAGCGATCGCACAAAGAGCGGTTCTGCCTCACTGTAGCGTCCCTGCGACTCGTAGAGTCCTGCCAGATTGTTGAGGCTGGCGGCGACATGGGGATGCTCCCTGCCCAACTGCTGTTCCCAGATGGCGAGCGATCGCACAAAGAGCGGTTCTGCCTCACTGTAGCGTCCCTGCGACTCGTAGAGTCCTGCTAGATTGTTGAGGCTGGTGGCGACATCGGGATGCTCCCTGTCCAACTGCTGTTCTCTGATGGAGAGCGATCGGACAAAGAGCGGTTCTGCCTCACTGTAGCGTCCCTGCGACTTGTAGAGGTTTGCCAGATTGTTGAGGCTGGTGGCGACATCGGGATGCTCCCTGTCCAACTGCTGTTCTCTGATGGAGAGCGATCGGACATAGAGCGGTTCTGCCTCACTGTAGCGTCCCTGCGAACGGTAGAGTGCTGCCAGATTGTTGAGGCTGGAGGCGACATGGGGATGCTCCCTGCCCAACTGCTGTTCATAGATGGCAAGCGATCGCACATAGAGCGGTTCTGTCTCGCTGTAGCGTCCTTGATCCTTCAGATAATACCCTGTACAAACCAGCAGCCATGCCCAGTCAGTGCTTTCCAATGCAACTGATTCTGGTCGGGCTGCAATTGCTTGCACGTGAGGGGTTAATTGTTTACAGACTGCCCAGTTTTCAATCTTTTGCACATCCGGGAAAACGGCTGTTAATCCGGCGATAGCTCGGTGCAGCCAGGTGTGTTGGTCGGTGGGGGTGAGGCGGTGCCAGATGACGGTCTGCACCATGCGGTGAATGCTGTAGCAGGTGGTTTTTCGCTCCCGTTGAATCAGAGAGAAATCAGCCAGAGCCGCGAGTTGTTCCCCCAGTGCCAGTTCATCCGTGCAATCCGTTAGTTCAAATTGCTCAGCACAGTTCAGCAACAACGCTTCAGAAATATCATCCGCTGCCAACACGGCACTCAACTGAAGAATGGGAATAGAGGCGGGCGATCGCCTCTCCACTTCCTCAACGTTTAACAGCCAGGTGGTGGCGACGGAGTTGGGGTAGTCTCCGGTTTGGGGGAGTTCTTTTTCCAGTAAGGTGAGGGATTGCTGTTGATAATGCTTCCAATACACGGCAAACGATACGCCTGTGCGTTGCAGATAGGCGGCGGCTTGCTCTAATGCCAGAGGCAACCCATCCAGTGCCGTTGCCAGGGCAGTCACAGCAGCTAACTCGTCCGGAGTCAGGGAGGGGCGATCGGTGCGGTCTTGCAAAAAAGCGATCGACTCATTCTGTGAGAGTTTGTTGACTGTGAGGGGTGCTCTGATGCCCAGACTGGTGAACCGTTGTGCCCGTGAAGTCAGCAGGACTCGTCCTTTGGGGTTGCGCGGCAACCAGGGTTTGACCCACTGCGGTTCATCGGCGTTGTCAAAGATCAGTAGCCAGCGATCGTGGGTGTCTAGCCACTGGAGCGATCGCCCTGCCAGTTCGTCTAAGCTGCCTTCGCCTAAATCGAGTGATCGGGCGAGGTCTGCCATGCCCGTCACTACAGCCAACTCGGTGTCTGCCTTGACCCAAAACACCCAGTCATAGGTAGGAGTGTCACGGAAATGACGATAGGCATACTCCACAGCGGTTTGAGTTTTGCCAATGCCCCCTAAGCCAGCGATCGCTGCGACCTGGTTTAATGCGGTGATGCCCGTCCCCATGAGGGTATTGTGCAGGTCATCCAACAGTTGCAATCGACCTGTGAAATGGGGATTCCGCTGATAGGGAATCTGGAATTTTTGGGGGCTTAACGCTGTCCGTTCCCGTCCGGACGACTCCTCTCATATGTCAGGTGCTTTGCCATCAACAATTTGCGACAACCGTTTCGCCACCTTTAAGAAAATTTCGTCTTGCTCATGCTCCTGTAAGCTATTCAACGGTTTGTTAGGTGGGTTCGCCGTCTGAAAGGTACTCAGCGTCAGTTCCTCCGGTCCCTGTTGTGGGTCAGGATACTTAAAGGTAATGTCGTCAAGCTGGCACGCTCGTACAATGATTGGCAAAATAACGACCCCATCATCCTTGGCTCGTTTTAGCAATACAGGCAACTCCGTATTGCGAATATACTTCGACCCCAACAGCGATTGGCTCACCAACAAAACGGCAGCTTTTACCTCATGCAGCTTGGTCTTAATTTCCGTATCCCAGGTGTCACCAATTTCTAACTGTTGGTCTGACCAAATTTGCAATTTTCCCTGTTGATTGAGCGGTTCTAAATACCCCAGCAATCGATCTAACCAACGCCGACTCAAATCAGAATTCTCATTATCCTGATGTGCATAGCAGATAAACACAGGTGGAACGGGTGGCATAGAAAAGGCGATCGCAAATGTATTTCTTTTCTACTCGAATGAAGTAATTTTTTCCACCTCATCTTTTCCCTTGTGTAACCGCTCCCATCTCTAGCGATCGCCAGCCTATACTTCACGCACCCCTTTACTGGCTTTGCGATCGCCTACTACTCAACTCCCGACGCTTGCCGTTGCATCAACCGTTGCACACTCCCCAACGCCCGATTTAACTCATACCCCTTCCGTTGGGGATTGGCGAGATAGGCTTGCTGCTCCTGCTCGATCATCAACACATCTTGACGGACTAACCCATCGAGCAAGCCCTTCGCAGAACCGAAAAAGCTGTCTTTGATGAAGCGACGAAACCATTCCGGGAGCTTGTGCAATCGAGGAAAGGCATTTAACGACGTGAAGTGAATTAAATAGGCGCGAGTATGAGTCTCGTGAACGGGACAAAGCAGGCAATAAATTCTGAAGTCATCACCCAGTTTAGATGCCCAGTGAGGATAGACATAACTAACATCTAACGGTTCAGGATGTAGTTGCCGCATTGCAGGAATGAATAGCTGCGCCACCGACCAGATTTTGTTGATGGTGTAGTAGCTCTGAGCCTGGTAGTGAGCCACGACGCGATCGCCCGTCTCCTCCAAGTCCTCCAGTTTTGCCTCTGCCCATGCCTGATAGCTCTGATGCAAGTGCCCGTGGTGCATATCCATCAGGTTTTCGATCAGGTAGGAGTAGTGGGCTTCACATTCGATGGTGGTGAATGACCCGATGTAATTGAGGTGATCCCATTCCGGTAAGCCCATTAGAGGAACGGTATGTTGCAGCGTGGCATCCCCCGGAAAGAGCCAGATAAAGCCATCCTGCTCCCGCACCGGGTAGGTGCGAATCTGGCAGGTGGGTAACTTCTGGTTATCCGCCAGATAGGGAACCGCCGCACAACGTCCCTCAGCATTGAATTGCCAACCGTGATAGATACATTCCAACTGACCATTCACCACATTCCCCTCGCTCAGCCTGACATGGCGATGGGGACACCGATCTTCGAGCGCATGAACCTCACCCGATTGATCCCGATAGAGCACGATCGCCTGATGCCACAGAGTCACTCCAACGGGTTTTGCCTGCACCTCACCACTCTGAGCAACCACATACCAGTGATTCAGGTTGATTCCCAGACGACGCACATCGCGAGTAGAAGTGGTGGAGAGAGGAGTGTCAAGCATAGTTGGGGGAATAGGAGTGGAAGGGTGGGGAATTAAACAGGAGAGACGCAATTAATTGCGTCTGTACAGCCACATTAGCAGGGAGTGGGGAGTGGGGTAGGGTCAATCGTCAATCGCCCATCGTCAATCGTCAATCGTCAATCGTCAATTGTTAATTGTTCGTTGCTCCTGATCCGTGACTCTCAGCTATTAACCATTAACCATTGACTACTAACCATTGACTATTAACCATTAACCATTAACCATTAACCATTGACCATTAACCATTAACTACTGACCATTAACCATTAACCATTGACCATTAACTACTGACTTCAAATTTGCAGCAGTCCCTGCGGTGAGACAGTCAAGAGCGATCGCCGCTGTACCCCTTCTCGATGCAGGATTTCGTTCGCGGCTAATAAGCCACTGCTAACGGCACGCTCCATCAAGCCACAGGGGAAGGGCATTTTCACCCAATCTCCAGCAAACATCAGGTTAGAGACTAGCGTAGCGGTTTCAGGGCGATCGCTATAACTATTCGGCGGAAATCCGGCAAAATTCTTCTGATTCACCAACTCACGATGCAACATGGTTGCACTTTGCAGTGCAGGGACGATCTCGTAGAGTTCGCTTTCAAAAGTGGTGAGCAATGCTTGCTGCGTCGGAAATTCTCGCTCTTTGTAGCAGTAAGCGTGTAGTTCGACGACGCTACCTCCTGTCCGTTTTGCCCAGTCGATATAGTCGTCCTGAATGCGGTGATAGAGGGTGATGCTGTCAGTGAGACGATAGCCAGACAATGAGGTGAAGTCGCTGTGCTCCCAGTCAAAGTCGCGATCGAACCAGAAGCGAGCGACCGCAAACGGATCGGCAACCGTTAGCTCCTGCACCTGTTTCGCAACTTGGGCGTGAGGTTCTCCCTCAGATAGAGAGAACAAGTGCTGAACGCCGGGAATATCGGCGGCAAACACGTAGTAGTCCGCCTGAACCGTTTGAGTTGGGGTTGTGTCGGCTTGCATCGCCACCAGTTGGATCTGCTCGCCATCGCGACTGAGGACTTTAAAGCGCGGCAGATCGCGTTGGGCAGGACCCCGCAGCACCCGACCCCGATCATCATACTCCGCTCCATGGCAGGGGCAGTGGAAGTGCCCATCGGTTTCAGTGTGGACGGTGCAACCCTGGTGTGTGCAAGAGAGCGACATGGCTTCCTGCTGATTGGGGGCGATCGCATAGACCGCATCTCCCGCTCCAAAAAACTCCAGTTCATCGGTGCTGAGTAACGGGTTACGCTTCACCCAAAACGGCACCGTGCGGCTATTGCCCCCAATTTGATACTCCACGCTGCTGATCCGCCCTTGATCCCAGCCAACCCGGTTGACGGTGGCTTCTGTGATTACCTGTCCACCTGTGGCTGTGATGGCATTCACGATGGGATCAACCAGGCTTCTGCCCATGTCTTGAACCGTACCATTGAAGGCTAACCCCTCTGGATTGCCGAAGAAGTAGAAGTGGAAGAACTGCATCAACTCCGCCGCACTCATGACATCGGGAGCATTGAGGCTGGACTTGGCAAAAGGCAGGAAGTACAGGTCGTATAAGCCGCGTGGAAACTCGTTCTCAACCCATTGGGCAACGGAGAGGTGATCTAACCGCCCATAGCTCTTTTGCGGATGAAACCCGGTAATCTCTCGAAAGACCTGCCAGTGGGCATATTTGGTCAGGTTTAAGCCCCACTGCAAGCGGTTGGTAGACGCGATCGCCAGATCCACAATGTTCCAGGGAAAGGCGGAATGACTGGGGCGAAAGACTTCCGGGTCGTATTTCTTATCCCGGTACACCACGGAATAGTAGTTGAGCGATTTGAAATGGTTCTCAATCTCTAGCTCAGAAACAATGCTTTTGAGGTTGTAGTATTGCGGGAAGAATCCGTGGAATCCGTGCTCCATCCGGAAGGGTTGGTCACCGACTTGAATATCCCAACTGGCAATTTTGCCCCCCAGTTGGGCTGCCCGTTCCAACAACGTAACCACAAATCCGCGCTGACTTAACTCATAGGCACACGCTAGCCCTGCTAGCCCTCCACCAATCACCACCACTTGTTTAGGTTGATCGAGTTGATAGGGCAACGCCAGAGTATCTTGCTTAAAGACGGTGGGCTGGGGCTTCATTAGCCGCGAATAGCCGACCAATCCACCTATCGTGCCAATTCCAAAGAGTTTGAGTAAGGTACGTCGAGAAATAGACGGAGAAGAAGAGCTAGATAACCAATCCATTCGTTAAAAGTAGCCAAATGTTAAAAACAGCCCAATGTCATCAACGCTTTTCAACAGGTGATATGAAGCAGTCCCCCTTGGGGTAATTGCACTACCCCTGATCAAGCAACACTTTACCCCATATATTCTGAAAGCAATGCATTTGTTGTGAAGAAATCGCTTGATTGCCCGTCATTCTAAACAAATGATTGTCAGCATTGATCTCAAACAACATATACATAAATTGCTACAGATATAAGAGATAAAGCCAATAGCGGCAATATTAAATGACCTCACTCAGAATGTAAAGTTAAATCAAGTTGAAGTGTGTTGCTGCGCATTAAATTCTGTAAACAGCATTCGCTGCGATCGCTCCATAGAATTGAGCAAAACCCTTGATACGCAAATATCATAGGCTCTAACTCAGTTCAGAGAAGAGAAACTTATAAGTGATCCTTAGTACTGTGATTCACAGATAGGGTTTGGAAATAAAACCAGGGGGGTATGGGGGCTGTGCCCCAGCCTGGGGTTCCACCCCTGCACCCCGAATTCCCACCCCTATTTACGACGAGTTGTACTTAGACCAGAGCATAAAGCCAATCAAAGCTTTTAGACCAGACGCTTCGAGGATGGCATCTCGCTGAAACCGAACCTGTTCCTCAGGGGGTGGTAAAAGTTCGTTGAGAACGGTCTGGTCAAAAAATACTCCCATTTGCTCTTGACATTGACTTGCTTGCCGTCGGAGGGATCGCCAACCTGGATTGTTGAAATCACAAATGCGGTAGTAGTAGCGGCGATCGCGCCCCAGTTTTCGCAGCAGTCGTTGCCACTTTGACTGTAGAAGATGCCATTGAGCCAGCCTCTCAGAGGTTTTGGTTGCTAGTAGTGGCTTTGTGTTGAACTCGTTGCGATCAAGGGGCAATTGAGCCAATGCGGGAAATTGGGTGCAGAGGAGTTGTTTTTGAGCGTAGCGATCGCACAGGATTTGAATGGGCAGAGCCATCGTTGTTGTAATCAGTTGGCGATCGAGACTCAGCAGCACAGGCCACGCTCCAAAGGTCAATTTCCATGCCGCTGACCCAATGTGAAATCGCTGTTGATGTTGGAGTTCAAACAGCCAGATCCGGCGCAGGTCGTCCTCGGCATAGCTCTCATACCGTGCTCGAATCTGCTGATAAATGTCGGAAACCAGATCTCCAAATATCTCGCGCCGACAGAGCCGCTTGAGGATCTCAGGTTGAATGCCCCAGTGATTGATGCCACGAGTAAAGAACAGGTCAAACGGAGGCACATTCGTTCGATTTCGCGGCATGGGTAACGGTCCTCCCACAACCGCATCCAGAGAGTACCCACTGACCACCCGATGAGCCAGATCTCGCAAATGCGAGTGAATTCCCCAGTTCATCCCCCAGTTGTACCCGTTTGCCAGGTGTTCCCAGCGAGTCACGAGGTGCATGTGGTCGGGATACTGTTGTAGCGGCATGGCGATCGCACGATGCTTGAACCCCAGTTCGCGGGCGACCCGTCGGGCACACTGCATTTCGATATCGGTCGAGATGCCCAGCGTCAAAGCCACAACATCTGCCTGTTGGCGATCGAGATAGCCAGCCAACAGGCGCGAGTCCAATCCACCAGAAAGCATCAACGCATAGGACTGTCCCGGTGGAGCGTGGCGCACCAACGATTGCTCAATCGTCTGTCCCAACAGGTCCAGTTGTTCCGCCAAGGATAAGGCTGCGTAATGGTTACTCTGAGACGCTCCTAAAAGTTGAGTTTGGCTGATCTCCTGAGGAGCCTTTTCAGGTTGACAAACCAGCAGATGACCTGCCGCTAAACGCAAAACGCCTTGCCAGAGGGTTTGACCTGCAAATAGACCATTGGTAAGCAAAATGCCGACCAAGCCCGCTGGATTGAATCGGGGTTGAAACAGGGGGTGATAGCGAAATAGCTCTGGACTGGATGCCACAAGAACGACGTCCGCTTGTGTCCAGTAGTACACCGGAAACAGTCCCATCCGATCTGACCCAACCATCAATCCTGTCTGAGGGTGATAGGCGATCGCCGCATAAAACCCATCAAACACCGGAGCGGATTGAGGATCAGATCCCTGCCAGAGTTGCCGCAGTTGATTGGCATTTACCCTGACTGCACTGCCCTCTGCGATCGCTTCTCCCCAAACCACCGCAACACCTGCTGCATCAGCCTCCCAGGTAATGGGTGCATGGGCATGGGCTGCCCAGATCACCTGCACGTTACCCATGCCACAAGTCTGTGTGACTAACTCCGCAACGGGTGGAATCAGCGGCATCACTGTTTGGACAAACTGCGATCGCCTTTCAGGATCAGGGTCAAGAATCGCTAGAAAATTAGCCACAGGGAGGAACCATTCGCAATCAAACAGATTCGCCAAATTTTGAATTGGCGTTACTTAACGGGAGGTCTAAATCAGGGTTTTGGCGGTTAAAATCGCACCCATACGCAAAACCGACCGACGTTTCGGCAAACCCTTCATTCTTCCGGAGTCCACATTGGCAGACTTGGCTCAAATCGCTGCGAATTCATTCGCCAGATCCTGAAGCCGAATTGCCGCTACTTAAGACTTACAGCAGTTGTGAGAGACATCAGCCATAAATTGATAGCCACAAATCGATTGGTCTGCAAAACATCCTGATACCGATAATTACTAGATGCACCCGTTTCCAGTGCAAATGCGGACGCTTGTAGTGGCAGGTTTTGCAGATAGTTTCTTGGGTTTGCCGTTAGTAAACCGCTAAACCTGCCCCTACCAACATCTGTCTTGGTCACAATTTAATTTGGTATGAAATCCTGAAGATACACTTGGAGACTGTAAACGGAAAAGGAGTTTGATTGACCGCTGGTTGACTGTTAGCAGTGAGATGATCGTGTATGAACTGGCAAAGCATTAAGAACCGACTGTCGAGGGTATGGACAACGATTCGAGCGGAGAATGTTTGTCAAACCACCTCGACCGAATTTGTGCCTTCTATTGGTGATTACTTTGCCTATGACGAACTAATTTACTATTACATGACGCACGATCGCTCCAGAAATGCGATCTACAAAGCAGCGATCAACGCAGTCGTTAAAGATAAAATTGTCCTCGATATTGGTACAGGACAGGACGTAATTTTATCAAGATTTTGTGTTGCGGCTGGAGCGAAACGAATCTATGCGATCGAGCGCAGCAAAAGAGCTTATTTAGCGGCTCAAGCTCTGGTCAAAGAGTTAGGATTAACTGACAAAATTCATCTGATGTTGGGAGATTCGACGGAGGTTGAGTTACCTGAACCAGTTGATGTTTGTGTTTCAGAATTGTTAGGTACGATCGCCGGATCTGAAGGGGTTGCAGTGATTTTAAACAATGCTCGACGCTTTCTAAAACCAGATGGAAGAATGATCCCTGAGCGATCGCTCACTAAGATTGCGGCTGTTGCCCTTCCCGATGAATTGTTGCATCGCTTTGGATTCTCTCAATCTGCAATGCGGTATGTCGATCGCATCTTTCAAGCAGCAGGGCATCCCTTTGATTTACGAGTGTGCATTCGACGGTTTCCGCCGCAATGTATCCTCTCCAATATCGAGACGTTTGAAGATTTGAATTTTAACGGTTTTGTGGAACCGGAGTTTCAACATGAAATCCAATTCACGATTCAACAGTCCGCGAAGCTCAACGGGTTTCTATTGTGGCTAGAGCTAATTACCCTGGAGCCTCACAAAATCGACGTTCTGAAAGAAGATGGAAACTGGCAACCCGTCTACTTTCCTGTGTTTTATCCGGGCGTTGAGGTATCCGCAGGGGATAGGCTACAGGTAACGTGTCGGGCAACCCTTTCTGACAATGGCATCAGCCCCGATTATCAGTTGGTGGGCAAGCTGTTGAAGCAAAGCGGGGAAACGATTGAGTTTCAATATGATTCGCTTCAGCATCGAGAAGGCTTCAGAAAAACTCCTTTCTATCAAGACTTCTTCACTACAACTGGAGCAAGAGTTTTGGAAGCCAGATCTCAACAAAGCATGACTGATCGATTGCGACGTTATCGCCATGTCGCTCGAAAAGCCATGCTTCAGCTACGTCAACAGGGGTAAGTCGGGTTGAATCAGTGAGATTGCTCCCACGCCTTCATCTTGCCTGGATTCAGTAAGCCGTAGGGATCAACCATTTCTTTGAATTGCAATTGCACCGGATCGATCGTCTTGCGACCCCCATCCTCCAGGATGTAAGTGTGGGGGTTGGCGATAAACGCTCCACTGTCTTCGTGATAGCGGATGATCTCCTGTAATCGCTCTGGCGTGGAGAAGCGCACAATTTGCAACGCTGCTGGCACCACACAGCTACTCACCCGAATGAACTCCAGGTGCATCATCACCTCATCTCCAAAGTGGTGATACATATGCTCCAGCAGTTTCAGATCTGGGTCGTAGGGAAACAGCGTTTGCAGATAGGTCAGAGTCGGGTCTACGCTGCGGGCATGGAGGGTGGTGTGGTTCCAGCTAAATTCGGCGATCGCCACTCCCTTACTCGCTTCCTGGGCAGACTTCTGATAACAGATCGTGCCCCCAAACTCGCGCACCAGTTCCCCAAACGGTTCCAGACAGGGTTCCGCAATCATCAACAAAGCGCAGTGGCTATCGGTGGGGATAGAGCTACGCAGAGCCGCAAAGTAATTGGAGATGGGCGAAGCACAGATGCAAATCAGCTTTTTGATGATGCCATCCGAGTCGCCCAACACCTGACCAAATCGCGCAGCAGTCATGAAGTCGGGGAAGGTAACGATCAGTTCTGCCCAGGGATAAGCAGGACCGAGGGGAATCTCCAGTTCGGTAATGATGCCGTTGGTGCCGTAGGCGTGGTTGACCTTTTGCACGTCATCACCCCGCAACTCGATCACACGGGGTTCATCTTCCATCGTCACGACTCGCACCGCATGAAGATTGCCGCGATCGCGCAACTGCCCGTAGGTGATTGAGCCAATCCCGCCACTGCCACCGCCAATGAATCCGCCAACGGTCGCAGTTCGATAAGTAGAGGGAGCCATGCGGATTTCCCATCCCATTTCACGGGTCTGCTTATCGAGGTTGACCAGTTTCACACCGGGTTCAACACACGCCAAACCTGGTTTGACCCATTTCACCGTTTGCATTCGCGTTAAATCGAGGATGACTCCTCCCTTGAGAGGGACACATTGCCCGTAGTTGCCCGTTCCTGCCCCCCGAATCGTCAGGGGAACTTTGAATTGAACGCAGGCTTTAGCCACTTTGAGCACCTCTGCTTCATTGACAGGGCGCACCACTAGATCGCCTACTTTGTCAGACAGCAAAGTTTGCAAGATGGGGCTGTAGGTGTAGTAATCGCGGGAGAGCTTAGCAACTTGCACAGCATCACGGATGACTTCTATGCCGTCTAATGCGGTGACAAAGGCATCCCAATCGGTTGAAGGTAGGGTTGTTGCGGTCATGCAGTCAATTTTATAAAAGCATTAAATTATTGGTAACCATTAAACACTGTACAGGCTGGAAAAACTACCAATTGGTATTTAGACTACTGATCGTAAAAAGGGGAGGACATCAGGTGAAACAACTAAATCCCCAGAATCTCGGAGATTCTGGGGATCTGCTGTAGAACAGAGTCTATTAACGTTGGGCAGCTTTGAGTCGCTTGCTAGCCGCTAAGCCTGCTCCCACGAGCAACAAACCACCGATAACCGTGGGTTCGGGCACATCGGTTGGAGTTTCGCGCAGTGCTACACGGGTAAACGTGCCAATTTCTTCAGGGTCTGAAACCTCTCCATCACCGTCGATGAACTGCAAAAACAAATTGTTCACACTAGGTGGTGCTACGAATCCAAAAACGAACACCGAAAACGGTAACTCGCCTTCTTCATCATCAACTAGAAAGCCAAAAGCAAAGCCATTATCACCGCCATTAACTGGTTGTGGAGGGGTTCCTACCGGAACTGCACCAAAGATGGCAGACTCAGGAACCAGATCATCCAGGGTGTAGATCCGGGGTTGCTCGTCAGCAGTAATGAAATTGAAGGAGAAATCAGTAAAGGAAAATACGCCTTCCTCAAACTCAATATCAGTGTCATAGCTGAAGTAACCGTCAAACTCCAACGTTTCCTCTGGCGTGTCGATTCCAACGGTGAAATCGTAAGTGAGGATGGCAGCTTGAGCGGGTGCTGCGTCGATCGCCACAGTTCCCAGAGTGAGTCCAGCGATCGCGCCTAACAATTTGGGCATGAATGATAGCTTCATAAGATTTGAATCCTGTCGGTTGTGAATGGTTACATCAAGCTAGAAGGGGGTCAAGATCAGTCAATATTTCAATCAAGTTTTATGTAATTTCACGGTTGAAGTAGACTGCTCACCCGTTGATCAAACTCCATTCACAATTGGATTGAGAGCTTGTCTTTAAACAATTCCAAATTTTGGAGTTCTATCCAATCGCCATGTTGTAGGGCGACATGCAACGGGTTTGATAACCTCTTACAACAAGGTTTTCTTAATTTAAAATCGGACATCTAAAGTCCAAAATTTAGAATGGGAAATCTTCGAGTCAGTCTCAAATTCAATTTTCTGAATTTAGAGATGGCTCCATTATTTCTAAACCGATCACTCGATGTCAGTATTTTTGCTGAGGCTTTACTGATAAATTACAATTCTCTTTAAAAAGACAAATACGGCACTACTCCCCATTCCCCACTCCCTACTCCCCACTCCCTTCTACGTCCGATCGCGCTCCAAATCTTCAATCACCTTCTCCCAATACCACATCTCCATGTGACCCGGATGCTTTGAACGAGCGTGAGTTAGCAGTCGTTGAGCCGCAGCGCGATCGCCCGACATCATTTGAAATAGCCGTTCTTGAAGGGCTTGTGGTACGTCTGATGGGGCAGCTTGCGTCAAAATCTCTGGCAGGGGGATGAGAGGTGCAGACGCAACAGTGGAGTCAAGAGCCGTTTGCCCAATTCCACTGGGGGTGTGGAGTTTATCAATTCTCCAAAAGCCATTCTCCTGCACCAATTCCACCTCAATGGGGATCGTTTCGCCAGTTTGGGTGTGAATGATGCCCTTGAGCGTGCCATGGTTTGCCTCGGTTAAGCGAGAAACCCAGACCGCTTTCTTGTATTGCTGAGGCAACTCGGTTTGAGCAAATTTGAGAAAGGGTAACTTGGGCATCCGTGCCTGGAATGCCTCTGACGTGAGGTGATATGCTTCGCTGAGATGCCCCTCTGCAACCCAATAGAGGAAGTTGTTGACGGTTCTCGCCATGTCTCCATCAAGGCGAACGCCCGATGTAGCGACCATTCCCGCGATCGCCACGGTTAGCACCAGAAACATACCACCTGTCACCATCAGTTTGAGCCAAAACGATGGGGCAATAACCCCCAGGAAGCCCAATATTGCTTCTGCGACGCTTAATAGAAAACTGAAAGCCAGGTAAAACACGAAGCCTGCGATCGCCACCTGAACCAGCATCAGGATTAGACCATACACGACCTTTTCAACGATTGACAGCCATTTATGATTCATTCAGCTTTATATCAGGGGTCATAGGGTAGAGTGCGGTCTGCTGGGTGAAATTGGTTCACAAGGTGAATGATCTCTCATGCTTCAATAAATTTAACCCGTTTCAAGTCCAGTTCAGCGTAGGTTGAGGGAATGGGGAATAGGGAATGGGGAATGGGGAGTAGGGATGATGAGTGAACCGTAAAGACGCGATTAATCGCCTCTCTCATACACCTCCACTCTCCTACTCCTCACCCCCTACTCTGCACTGTTAACAAAGACCATCGATTATTGACCAATGACCATTGACTCTACACAACTACAATGGCTGCGGGAGCAAACCTCACTGGGTTCGTTGCCTGAAACGGTCTTAGAGGCGATCGCCACTCAGATTCAGGTGGAGATGGTGCAAGCCAATCGGCGGATTGTGCTAGAAGACACCTCACCTACAGCGTTGTACATTCTCAAGTCCGGACGCTTGGAGAGCTATCACACCAGTTCCACAGGTTTGGCGAGAGCGATCAGTTTGTTGCCGGGGTCGGTGTTGCACCTCAAAGAGTTACTGTTGGATCAACCTGCGGAGCAAACGGTGATTACGCTGGTGGATTGTGAGATCTGGCAGATTCCAGCGACAGAGTTTGCAAAGCTGACCGAGCAATATCCAGAAATTAATCGCACTGTGTCACGACAATTGGCGGCAGAGGTCGATCAACTGGCGGCTCAACTGGCATTTGAGCAAGAACGACAAACCGCCTTGCGTCCCTATCTGGTGCCACGGGTGCGTCGGGGCATCATTGGTTCCAGTCGCTATGCGGTGCGGCTCCGCAGTGACATTAAAAAGGCAACGGGCGATCGCCAGCCTGTGTTGATCTTCGGGGAACCGGGTTTGGGCAAGGACAATGCGGCAGCGTTGATCCACTTTGGGGGGCGCGATCGCAAACAACCCTTGATCAAGCTCAATTGCGACACCTTGCAACCCAACGGAGCAGAACTGTTTGGACGGGCAGGAGGCAAACCTGGATTGCTGGAGTGGTTGGGCGACGGAACTTTGATGCTCAACAACATTCAAGATTTGCCCAAGGATTTAAAACCGAAAGTGGTGCGATTGCTGCAAACCGGAGAATATCTTCCTGTGGCACGCGAAGGAGAGCCAGAACCTGCTCCTCGTCAGTCATCTGCCCGCATCATCATGACGTCTGAGCGCACTCTGCCAGAAATTGAGCGCAAAGGCTTAGTACCTCACTCGATTAAAGTTCCCCCACTAAGAATCCGAAAGGCTGACATTGAGGCGCAAGTCAAGTATTACGTCAGCTTGTATTGCCGTGCCAGAGGGTTAGAGCAACCCGCGATCGCCCCCGAAGCGTTGCGTCGATTGCAGGGGTACGACTTTCCAGGCAACCTGTCAGAACTGGAAAGCCTGGTGGAACGTGCCATTATTCAATCTGCCGGAGCAGAGGTGCTCACCGAAGAGGTGTTCTGGTCAGCCAGCACCAAGGGCAGGCGGTTTCGCTTCAACCTGCTGAATGGCTACCCCCAGTTGCGCCAGTTTCTGCGTAGCCCGTGGTATCCCGATCGGATCAACTATGGCTTCACGCTGACTGCCTTTGCGGTGGTCGTGGCGATGCTGTTTCTCGGTCCTCAAAGTCGCGATCGCAACATTGCCCTCAATCTATTTTGGGCATGGTGGTGGCCCCTGATTCTGATCGCCTTTCCTTTTTTGGGTCGCATCTGGTGCGCCTTTTGTCCCTTTATGATCTATGGCGAACTGGCACAAAAACTGTCCCTCAAGTGGTTTCCACGTAAGCTATTGCCCTGGTCACGAGTCGAAGCCGATCGTTGGGGTGCCTGGTTCCTGTTTGGTTTGTTTGTCCTGATTTTGCTGTGGGAAGAACTCTGGCATCTGGAGAATGTCGCCTATCTGTCTGCCTGTCTGTTGCTGCTGATTACCGCCGGAGCGGTAATCTTTTCTCTGTTGTTTGAGCGGCGGTTTTGGTGTCGCTATCTCTGCCCGATTGGGGGCATGAATGGTATGTTTGCCAAACTCGCCATGATTGAACTGCGTGCCCAACAGGGGATTTGCTCCGCTACCTGCACGACTTACCAATGCTACAAAGGCGGACCCGAAAAAGGCGAAGGTATGGAAACCGGGGGATGTCCAGTTTATTCTCATCCGGCTCAGTTGCAAGACAATCGGGATTGTGTCCTGTGTATGACCTGCCTCAAGGCGTGTCCCCATCGCTCGGTGGAACTCAATCTACGTCCTCCTGGCATTGAACTCTGGACGACCCACACCCCCACCTATGCGGAAGTCTGCCTGTTGTTCCTGATGTTTGGAGCGGCGTTTTTACATCGTCTACCCGAAATTGAGCAGCAGTTTGGCTGGAATCTGCATCTCAATCACTTTGGCATTCACGCGGGGGTGTCCATGTTGGCGTTGCTCGTGCCAGGGGCGATCGCACTTTTGGCTCAAGGGGCGATGCAACTGGTAAATCGTCAACTCAAACCCCGCTCTTTTCTGGAACTGGCGTATGGCTATCTACCATTAGTTTTGGGCGCAAATCTAGCCCACTTTACTCGCTTGGGCTTGAGCGAAGCCGGACGAGTATTACCTGTGACCTTTGCCACCTTTGGTTTAAGTGGAGCCGGATTGCCCGTATTAGTGGCTGACCCGATCATCATTGGCTTTTTGCAAGGCGTGACGCTGATTGTTGCTGTCTGGCTCAGCATTCTGCTGACTCAAAATATTGCCCGTCAACCCTTCCTCAGTTTGCTACCGCAACACCTCGCGACAGTGGCGATCGGCTCTCTGTTGTGGAAGGTGATTGTGGGGTGGTGAGAAGGGAAAAAAGAGAAGAGAAGAGAGAAGAAAGAAGGATAAAGGATAAAGGATAAAGGCTGAAGGATAAAGGCTGAAGGATAAAGGAAAAAAGAAAAGGGTAAAGGGTAAAGGATGAAGGGTGTTGCTGATCCAACATCTAAATTCCGTAGGGGCGTTTCGCGAAATGCCCGTACAGCGTGCGGCAGTTTTGACACAATTGATAAAACTGGTTGTTACTCAACTCAACTCAACAAAAGGTGTGAGGTTAAGCACAATTGAAGCCACTGAAAACCTCTGCAATGAAAGGGTTTAGTTGTAACAGGCATACCGGACGTAAACGAAGTTGGTTTGGCGGTTGTGCAGCCACCAGTACCCACAGTTTGAGGGAGCCTGAGTTGACTTAAGGGGAATTTGATCGGAGAAAACACAATTCAGGTGAGTGTCATCTTCGAGGCTGAGGCGATCGCCCTCACTCAGTTCACTCCAGGGAGTAATCCAAGCCAGTGCTGTTGGTCGCGAAGCAGCATCTAAAAACCAACGTTTAACGGTGTCTCTCTCGGCAAGTGTGCATTGTGGCGATCGCGAGGGATTGTAAATTAGATTGTGTCAAAGGTCAGAAATGAGATCTAATGAACTACTAGACCCGAGACACTCGTACTATGACTTTTCGACCTGAACTCCTCGAT